>JAZLDV010000098.1:0-9255 GCA_045614925.1 Coprobacillaceae bacterium
TGGACACACCTGTACCCATACCGAACACAGAAGTTAAGCATCATAACGGCGACGATAGTGAGCAATCGCAACAATAGCAAGCTGCCAGTTTCACGGATATCCCTTCGGATATCCTTTTTTCTTTATATGATAAAATATTAATGGTATAATAGTAATGCTTGAAAGGAGTATGTTTATAATGAAAGAACCTATATATAAATTTATAGATATCAATAAAATACAAGCGAATGAACATCAGCCTAGAACTCATTTTGAAGAAGAAAAGATTCAGGAATTATCTGAGTCTATAAAAGAAAATGGTCTATTACAGCCTATTGTTGTTAGACCATATGATAATTATTTTCAAATTGTTGTTGGAGAAAGAAGATATAGAGCTTGTAAATTAGCTGGTTTAACTGAAATTCCTTGTATGATTCAAATACTTGATGAAGATCAGACTGCTACGGCAGCTTTAGTAGAAAATATTCAAAGAGAAAATCTATCTCCTATTGAAGAAGCATTAGCTTATTATCATTTATTAAATACACAAAACTTAACACAAGAACAGTTAGCAAAAAAAGTTGGTAAAAAACAATCTACTGTAGCAAATAAATTAAGATTATTAAATCTTCCTATGACAGTACAAGAAGCTGTAAGAAGAAAAGATGTCTCTGAAAGACATGCAAGAGCTTTGTTATCTTTAGAAACAACAAAACAACAAAATGACATGTTAAGAGAAATCATTGATAATGGGTATACAGTTGCTAAAACTGAAGAAAAAATCAAACAGAAATTAGCACCTAAAGAACCTAAAAAGAAACCTAAAGGGACGACAAAAAAAATATCACAAAGTTTAAAAATCGCTATTAATACAATTAATCAGGCCTTTCAGATGGTACTTAGAGCTGGTGTTACTGGTTCAATAGAATCACAAGAAACAGATGATGAAGTCATTATAGTCATTAAGATGAATAAATAAATCACATAAATATAGGAAAAGATAATGGATTAATTGTGAATATTCCTAATATGAATATATTAATCAAGATAAATAATAAGCTTATATAATGATTTTCTTTATTGATTCTAATACTTATTAGATTAGATAAATATAAAGCAATAAAAGTTAAGCATATATCAAATAATGTGGATTCAAAATTGAATCCACATTTTAATATATAGAATAAAGATAATGTAATAAATTGTGATAAGTATATAGATCTTGCTATAAAGGATAGATTAAACTTTTTTCTATAAAATAATAAGTATGTGAATAATATTGGATACGTAAATAATTTTAAATGCTGAAAAACTGATTCATTGATAGGAAATATAATAGCGAAAATACGGCTAGGAAATAAATCGTATAGAAAATGAAATAAAACTGAAAAAATAAACTCTAAAAATGTATAGATTAACATAATTTCACCTCATTCATAGTATGTCTTAATAATAAAAAAAGAACACTTAATAAATATTAAGTGTTACAAATACAAGTTGGATAAGTTAACTCTAAACTTAAATCAGTTAATTCTAACAATTCTTTAGATTCATCAAACGACATAACTTGTATGATATGGTCACTAAAACAAGTTACAAGCAGATAATTATCAACAATACTAAAATCAATAGGATCTTTTTTTGTATGGACCATATACAATAAAGTTAGTTTACCATTGTCTTTATTGACTCTATACATGGCGATACTATCATGTCCTCTATTAGAAACAAATAAATAATTTCCATTATGATTCATCTTTATAGCACTTGCACTAGAAAAACCATTAAAATGTCTAGGAACAGTATGAATAGATTGAATTAGATAAAAATGATAATTTCTATATTTATAGACAAAAAGAGTATTAGTGATTTCATTAACTATATAAGCATAATTTCCATCACTTGAAAAAATCATATGTCTAGGACCAGATCCAGGTAATATATTTAAAGATAATAAACTGTTTTCATGAAGATATGATTTTTTGTAATCAAATAAATAAATTTTATCAGCACCTAAATCAACAGAATAGACATATTCATAATCAGGTGTAAAACCTACACAATGAGCATGAGGACCAACTTGTCTTTTTAAAATATCTGGACCATGCCCACTATGATGATATGAATTTAATTTTTGAATAACTTTATGATTATCTACTTTATATAATGCAGTCGCACCAACATTATAATTCGCAGTAAATAAATAATTTTCATAATTATCTACACATAGATGACAATATGATCTTCCTGAATTAAAGAAACTTAATTCTTCAATATTCCCATTAATAATCTGATAACTCCCTATACCAGCCCCTTGATTTAAATGATCATTTTTAAAACTAATATATAGAATATCATTCTTTTTAATTATATAAGTTGGAAGACCAAGTGTAGAAATCTTTTTCGACAAATACAGCTTAAAATTATCTGCATCTAAAATAATCTCATAAATCCCTCTTTCTTCCATATTTCCATTACAACTGACATAAAATACATTCATTTTTATCACTTCCTACAAGTTTATTTTATCACATGAATAATTTATTTACTAATTAAATGATTTCATATAAAATAAGTATTATTATAAAAAAAGGAGAGAGACGTTATGGAAGATCAATTATTATTAACTTTATTACAACAAAATGCAAGGATGAATATTACTGACTTAGCGGACGCCTTAGAAGAAACAGAAATAAATGTAGAGAATAGAATTACTGAATTAGAAAAACAAAAAGTTATTTGTGGATATCATACTATTGTGAATTGGGATTTAACAAATACAGAAAGAGTTAATGCATTAATACAAATTAATGCCAATCCTGAAAGAGAATATGGATATGATCGTATAGCAAGTCGTATTTATAAATATGAAGAAGTTGATACTATGTATTTATTAAGTGGAAGTTTTGAGTTTATGGCTATTGTTAAAGGGAAAACAATGCAGGAAGTTGCACAGTTTGTTGCTAGTAAATTAGCATGCTTAGATGGTGTAACAGGAACTAAAACTTACTTTATGATGAAACAATATAAGAATAACGGAGTTATTCTTATGGATGATGAAGATTCTAAAAATAGCAGATTGGTGGTGACTCCATAATGAATTATGAAGATTTAATTAGTGATAGAGCTAAGTTAATTAAACCAAGTGGAATCAGAAAATTTTTTGATTTAGCTTCAAGTATGGAAGGGGTTATATCTTTAGGGGTAGGTGAACCTGATTTTACAACACCTTGGACAATTAGAGAAAGTGCTATCTATTCAATTGAAAAAGGTAAAACTTTCTATACAGCAAATAGAGGATTATTAGAGTTAAGAGAAGAAATCTGTAAATATTATCAAAATAGATTTCATGTTTCATACAATCCTAATAGTGAATGTATTGTAACTGTAGGTGGTTCAGAAGGTATTGATATTGCAATTAGAGCATTATTAAATCCTGGTGAAGAGATGATTATATTAGACCCTGGATATGTAGCTTATGCTCCAGGTGTAGAATTATCAGGAGGAATACCTGTAAGAATTACATTAAGAGCAGAAGATGAATTTAAATTAACACCTGAATTATTAAAAGAAGCAATAACAGATAAAACAAAGATGATTTTAATCAATTATCCATCAAATCCTACAGGTGGATTTATGAGTAGAGAAGACTATGAAAAGATTGTTCCTATTATTAAAGAATCAGGTATTATTGTTATTAGTGATGAAATTTATGCAGAATTAAGTTATGAAGAAGAATTCTGTTCAATCGCATCATTTGAAGAAATAAGAGATCAATGTATTATCATTAGTGGATTTTCTAAAGCATTTGCGATGACAGGATGGAGATTAGGATATGTATTATCTAATCCAATTTTTTCATCAGCTATGTTAAAAATCCATCAATACATAATTATGTCTGCACCAACTGCAGCACAATATGGTGCAATTGATGCATTAAAACATTGTTTAGATGATGTAGAAAATATGAGACAATCATATAAAGCAAGAAGAAATTTCTTAGTTAAAACATTTAATGATATGGGATTATCCACATTTAAGCCATATGGGGCTTTCTATGTATTCCCATGTATTAAGTCTACAGGATTAACATCAGAACAGTTCTGTGAACAATTACTTGAAGATCAAAAAGTTGCGTGTGTACCTGGTACAGCATTTGGAGAAGCAGGTGAAGGATTTATTCGTGTTTCTTATGCATATAGCTTAGAGGAGTTAAAACTAGCAACAAGCAAAATAAAAATATTTGTTGAGAAATTAAAAAACGATACTAAATAGTATCGTTTTTTCTTTCTAACATTTCATTATAGCTTAATACACATCCACAATATGTCTGTCTATACATTTCGTATTGGGCAGTCATTTGTGTAGATTTAAGATAACCGTTGTTTTTCTTGAAATCTGCATATAAGAATAAAGTATGTTCATCTTTCATAGTACTTCCAATTTCATTAATCCATTGGCTATTCTTATGTGGAGAAACACTTAGTACTGTAGTCCAGTAATTGAACTGATGAGTTATAGCATAATCAAATGCTTTTTTCATTCTTATACTATAACAGACTTTGCATCTCATACTCTTTTCAGGAAGATGTTTAAAAGGTTCTAATTTATTCATCCATTCATTGTTGTTGTAAGGATCTTCAACAACATGAATATGATGATTATATTCTTTATTGAATCTTTCTATAAAATATAATAATTCATTATATCTTCTTTTATATTCTTCAATAGGATAAATATTAGAATTAGAATAATATATAGTAATATCAAAGAATTCACTTAATTCTTTGATTACATTACTACTGCAAGGACCACAACATACATGTAATAGTAAACTAGGTCTTGTGCCTTTAATCTTATTTAATTCTTCCTTTAACTTTAAATCATAATTTATTTTCATTATAAAATCATCATACTATCACCAAAAGAGAAGAATCTATATTGTTCTTCTACTGCATGACGATAAGCATCAAAAATAAATTCTTTATCAGCAAAAGCACTGATTAACATTAATAAAGTAGATTTAGGAAGATGGAAATTTGTAATTAATGCATCAATAGCACCAAATTCATATCCTGGATAAATAAAGATTTCAGTATTTTCTGCAGTTGCTTTAAATTCTCCATACTTTTTAAAGTTTGCTTCTAAAGTACGTGTAGAAGTTGTTCCAACACTAATAATTCTTTGACCATTCTTTTTAGCATTGTTTAACTTTTCAGCAACTTCTTCATCAATCATATAAAACTCACTATGCATATGATGATCATTAATATCATCAACCTTAACAGGTCTAAATGTACCTAAACCAACATGTAAAGTCACATCTAATATCTCAATACCTTTATCTTTAATCTTCTTAATAATATCATCAGTAAAGTGTAAACCAGCAGTAGGTGCAGCAGCACTTCCTTCTACTTTAGCATAAACTGTCTGATATCTATTTCTATCTTCCAGTTTTTCTTTGATATATGGTGGTAAAGGCATAATACCTAAAGTATCTAATACTTCAAAGAAAATACCTTCATAAATCATTTCAAATAAACGAATACCTTCATCTCTAATCTCAACACATTTTGCTTTTAATGAACCATCGCCAAAAGTAATAACAGTCCCTAATTTAACAATCTTAGCATTACCTACTAAACATTCCCAAACATCATTTCCTCTATCTTTTAATAAAAGAACTTCAACATGTCCATTTGTTTCTTCTTTAATCCCAAATAAACGTGCAGGAATAACTTTAGTGTTATTTCTAACTAAAATATCACCAGGTTTAAGATAATCTAAAATATCATAAAAATGTTTATCTTCCATAGTTTTATTTTCTCTATTTAAAACTAAGAAACGTGAAGTATCACGTTTCTCTAATGGAGTTTGAGCAATTAGTTCTTCAGGTAAATAAAAATCAAAATCACTTACTCTCATTAAAATGCCCTCTCATATACATCTCTACCATATTTATTCAAGAATTCTTCTTTAAAATCTAATAAACGATCTTCTTGAATTGCTTTTCTAATATCAGCAGATAAATCTAATAAGAAAGCAACGTTATGGATAGAAAGTAAACTCTTTCCAAAAATTTCATCACATTTATGTAAATGTCTTAAATATGCTCTAGTGTAATTTTTACAAGTATAACAATTACATTCATCATCAATAGGAGTAAAATCATATTTAAATTTTTCATTATTAATATTCATTCTTCCATGATGAGTCATTAAAGCACCATGTCTAGCAACACGTGTAGGTAAAACACAGTCATACATATCTACACCTCTAATTGCTGCTTCAATTAAATCAATTGGATTTCCAACACCCATTAAATATCTAGGTTTATCCTCTGGAAGCCATTTAATAGCGTCTTCAACCATTTTATACATAACATCTTTTGGTTCACCAACACTTGTTCCACCAATAGAATATCCAGGGAAATCCATTTTTACTAATTCTTTAGCACACATTTCTCTTAAATCAGCATATTCTCCACCTTGAACAATACCAAATAAAGCTTGTTTGTCATTGTTATGTGCATCTTTTCCTCTTTTAGCCCATCTTAATGTTCTTTCAACAGACTTTTTCATATAATCATATGTTGCAGGATAAGGAGCACATTCATCAAAAGACATAATAATATCTGCACCTAAATCATTTTGAATCTGAATGGCTTTTTCAGGAGATAAGAATAACTTTCTTCCATCAACAATACTTTTGAAAGTAACTCCTTCTTCTTCAATCTTTCTTGTTTTCCCTAAAGAAAATACTTGGAACCCTCCACTATCAGTTAACATAGGTCCATCATAATTCATAAATTTATGTAATCCACCAGCCATTTTAACAACATCTTCTCCAGGTCTTAACCATAAGTGATAAGTATTTGCTAAAATAACCTGACTATTCATTTCTTTTAATTGCTCAGGAGCAATACCTTTAACAGTTGCAAGCGTCCCAACAGGCATAAACATAGGTGTTTCTACATCACCATGAGGTGTATGTAAAATACCGTATCTTGCACCACTTTGCTTACAGACATGTTTTAATTCATACCAAAATCCTTCCATATTTTCACCTCTTTTTGCATACCCATTATACATCAAACGTAAGCAAATATAAAGTGACAATAGATAAAAAAATGTTATACTGAAATTAGAGGTGATGTGTTATGTTAAATGCATTAAAAAGATATTTAAAGGACTATGAAATTCGTTTTATTGAAGAAAAAGATTTTGATGATTTATATCATTTAGAAAAGAATAATGTGAATTATTTTAAATATACAAATGAAGAACCTAACTATGATTCTATTATTTCTGAAGTTTATGAACTTCCACCAAATATAACAATGGATAATAAATATTTTGTAGGATTTTATAAAGATAATAAGCTTATCGCAGTTATGGATCTGATAGATGGATATCCAAATAAACAAACCTATTGGATAGGTTTATTTATATTAGATGTTGAATATCAGCATATTGGTATAGGTACATATTTGATTAAAACATTCATTGAATATTCTGATAAGAATATTCAATTGGGATGTTTATCAAATAATAAAGAAGGTTTTGCTTTCTGGAGTAAAATGGGATTTAAAGAAATTAGACGCGCATATAATAAAGAAAAAAACTGGGAAATTATAGTTATGGAAAAACAAATTAAATAGTTTTAAGTGGTCATGGGAATCACTATTCATTTTGTATTATTTGCAGTATCATTGGTGTTAGGAATAAATTTAGGGTATTTAATTATAATTATTATTAAAGCTGTTAAAATCTAAATGTTTAGTTGTAACTAGTAAACCATATTGTGCTCATAATTTAAAAGATTATAATATATAGAAAACGCAAATAGAAAAATGGTTCTTACTTTAAGTAAGAACCATTTGTTTTAATCGAATGTTACATATTCTTTTTCTAATGGAGGAATGAATTTGATATCTGTTACATGAAGTAAATCAAAATATCCGTCTATATCCTCATCATATTCAAGAGATATTTTTCCTGTTAATTCTAGCCATTCATTAGGTATAAATTGTTTACAAGCATTATGTACACATACCATACCAACTAGTGAAGTATCATCTTCACAACATACCATTGCTTCTCTACCGATAATAAAACCATTAGCAATATGTTTGTCTAAACCAATAAATTTACCTCTAATAGTAACAGTTTTATTATGATATTTTTCTGGATGGTCAATGGTATCCATACAGAATAAACCAAAATCATGATCTAAAATATTTAAATGATCGCCACTAATATCAAATGGCATTTCATCATCTTCTATAGTATTAACTGTCCCATCATTATTTTCATAAATAATCTGACATGAATTATTGATAGCTTTAATGTTGTTACGTAAGAAAGATTTCTTAATAGAATCATTGATTCTATTAAAAATCAATAAGTCTGTATATAATACATGCTGGTAAACTAAAGATCTCATATTGTTTAAATATAGACTAAAAGTTTCAGCATTAATAGTTGTAAGAACTTGTACAATATCCATATCTTCAGGCATATTTGTTTCAATAATCTCTTTCACATTATACATACCATTAACTTCTATTAATATTTGAGTTGGATTGTATTTATCTTTTAACATTTGAAAGAAATCAGTATTTAAATCACTTTGATCATGAACATAAACAAGATCACAGTTCACTGCTTCTATATCTTCTTGTATATATTCGATTTCGCCTTCTTCACTCACTACAAGTACTGATTTTTCATCAGCACAAAAATCAGTTGTTAAAAGAGTATCTTTGATAAAAGATGTCTTACCACTATCTAAAAATCCAGTAAATAAATATATTCTTGTTTTCATAATTAAATACCAAATAATTCATCAATAAAGTCTTCATTTAAGTCTTTACCAATAACACAAATTCTTCCAGTATAATCAGCAGGTCCTACTCGAATTTCATATTCACCTGGAACATAATCAAAATGGAACCAATGACCTTCATCAGATTTAACAATACCTTTAGCACGTAAAATTAAACCAGCTCTTTCATCATTTAAATTAATGACAATATTATCTAACTGTTCTAATGAATATTCATTCACAGTTTCTCTACCAATGCTCATAAATACTTCATCAGCATGATGATGTCCGCAGCAGCATTCATGCTCATCGTGTTCATGTTCATGGTGCCCACAACAGCATTCATGTTCGTCATGTTCGTGTTCATGATGTCCACAGCAGCATTCATGTTCGTCATGTTCGTGTTCGTGATGTCCACAGCAACATTCATGTTCGTCATGTTCATGTTCG
>JAZLDV010000099.1:0-50937 GCA_045614925.1 Coprobacillaceae bacterium
CAAAAGTCGCGCGGAATATCTTCACAAACTTTTCGTTAAAAATTTAAATAACACTACTGACGACATCACTTAATTTCGCTGATATATCAATAAAAAAGTGACACAAGAAATAATTAATAACGCATTAATAAATCTTTAAAAATTAATAAGTGATGAAGTAAACGTTAGAGTAATTTAAAAAAATATTAAGAGTTGGACTTCGTCCAACGTGACTTCGTCACTCTGCATTATTAATTAAATCTTTATAAAAAATAACCATAAATTAATTTTAAGTTATTGATTTATAAGTTATTTCATATTATTTGTAGAATTATTTCTATATAAGAGAAATATTGAAAGATATACGAGAGATGACCCGATATATAAGGGGTTAAACGATGGGTGATTTATAAGGTGTTTAATACGAAGATGAATAATTAACTTATTGATTAATAAGGATAATTGCGACTCGATTAAATGATACGTTAACAAGTATTTTTAACGATTTGTCAAGTATTTTTGCGGTGAATATAAAGAAAAATCCCGAGTGTCTTTCGATCACTCGGGATTATGAATTCTGGTGGCGAATCAGGGACTCGAACCCCGGACACAAGGATTATGATTCCTCTGCTCTAACCGACTGAGCTAACCCGCCAAAGAGGTTGCTATATTACAAGCCCTTTTCAAACTTTGCAAGTCTTTTTTGAAAAAAAGTTAAAAAATTATATTTTTATTTATTAAAAAAGTAGTGAATGATATTACATCCACTACTTTATAATATTAAATTGATCTGATTTTAATGAAATCAGGAATTGTGTCATCTTCTTCTTTTACGTCGTATACAGTTGGTCTAGCAGGTTTTTCTACTGTTTTTTCCACTTTTCTTTCTACAGGTTTAGAAATTAAGTCTTCACTTTCATCTTCAAATCCTGTTGCAATAACTGTTACGATAATTTGATCATCTAATTGTTCATTAATAGCAACACCTAAAATTGTATTTACATCTTCACCTACTGCTTCACTAATTGTAGATAATGCAATTTCAGCATCATATAATGAAATGTTTGGTCCACCAGTTACGTTAACAATAGCATCTTTAGCTCCTTTAATAGATACATCTAATAATGGAGATGAAATAGCTCTTGCTGCCGCTTCTTCTGCTTTATTTTCTCCTTCGCTCATACCAATCCCAATTAATGCTGATCCACGATCTTTCATAACTGAACAAACATCAGCAAAGTCTAAGTTAATAAATGCAGGAACTGCAATTAAGTCAGTGATTGTTTGTACTGATTGTCTTAATACATTATCTCCTTCTCTGAATGCTTCAGCCATTGGTCTTCTTCCAATAACATCTAATAAACGACTATTAGAAACAACGATAATAGAATCTACATTTTCCCTTAATTCTTCTAAACCAGCTTTAGCTTGTCTTAAAACTTTTGGTCCTTCAAATCTAAATGGAGAAGTAACAACAGCAACTGTTAAAGCACCTAAATCTTTTGCGATTTTTGCAATAACTGGTGCAGCTCCAGTACCAGTTCCTCCACCCATACCAGCAGCGATAAATACCATATTTGCTCCTGATAATGCTTCTCTAATATCCGCTTCTGCTTCAACTGCAGCTTTACGTCCGATTTCAGGATTTCCTCCTGCTCCTAAACCTCCAGTTAATTCTTTCCCTAAAGCGATTTTATTTTCAACTTCAACTTTTTTTAATACTTGTGCATCAGTATTTGCTACATAGAACTCAACACCACGCACTCCATCTTTAACCATTCTAGAAACGGCATTACATCCGCCTCCACCAACACCAATAACTTTAATTTTTGCCACTTGCACAAAATCTAAACTGTCGTTCATATAATTTCCTCCCCTTTTTTACTCTTTATCTTCACCAAATATATTATCAAATAACTTCGATAGTTTACCTTTTCTTTCTTTTTCATTAACACTAGTAGGCGTTAACCCTTTTAAACGAATTCCCATTGTATTAGAAATATCCGAAAGTACAATAGACGGTTCATAGACACCTATAATTTTCGCTCTATCACTCAAATAATAAATCATACCTAAACATGACACATATTGCATTTCTCTTGCACCAATAGTGTCTGGTCGATACACTCGAACAGAAGTACCTAAAATATCACTTGAAATATTTTCTATCGCTGGAAGTTCTCCTCCTCCACCAATAATAATTGTTTCATATGTTCTTCCATTATTAATTAAATCAATTTTATTTTTCACAAGTGTCATCAGTTCTTCAATCGCCTCATTAACCACATGAGTTAAATCCTTTTGTGTAAAATGACGTATTTGTTCACCTTTTTTAGTTGTATGAATAAGATCTTCATCATTTTCATCCAAACACGTCCCATATCTAATTTTATAATTTTCTGCAATTTCAAAAGGAATTTGCCATTTAGAAGCAATTCTCTTTGTAATATCTAGTCCTCCAGATTTTACACTTGAAATAAATTTCAAATATCCCTCTTCAAAGAATGAGATAGTTGTTTCTTCATAACCAATATCTAACATGATAACGCCTTCTTTTAAATACACTGAATTTAATGTTTCCTTAGCGCTAGCATATGTATCAACAGTAATTTCTAAAACCTGAACACCTGCTTTTTCTACTGCACTTATATAACTATATAACAATCTTTTTCTTGTCGTAATAATTAAAGATTCAACTTTTAATGTATCTGAAACTTCACCTAATGGAAGTTCATCTAAAACTCTAGACCCCAGATAATATTTTATTGGCATAACAGTGATGATTTCTTCATTTTCATCACGATTAAAATTTTTAGATTTTTTTAAAGCTTCAACAATATCATCACCTGTAACTTTACCAGTCAATGTTTCAACATTGCCTTCACTTTTATAAAGACGAGTATAATTTGAAGGAATACAAAGTGCAACTCTTTCAATTGTCGCATTTAACATAGCAGAAGCTTCATCAATAAGACTTTTTACATCTTCAACAACAAAATCAGGACTTGTAAATTCTCCTTTTCTTATTCCATGGCTATCAATTTTCTTTGAAAACAAAACGCAAATCGTTCCATTAACAACTTCACCAACGATTAATTTTATCGATGAACTTCCTATATCTAATACTGCATAGATATCCCTCATACCACATTCTCCTTTTCACAATACTACTCGTTTATTATATCACAAAAAAATCCATATGAAAATGATAATATTTGTACTACCGAAAATAAGTAAAAAAAAGAATTCAATACAGTAATTGAATTCTTATTCACATTCTTTTGTATAGATATATCCACCTTCAAAGCTAAATACACAATGATTTTTATAGCCTGTAATCATTGCTTCATAATCAATAGAATTTAATTGTTTTGACATATCTTCTACACGAATATATAAAATTTTACCATTATCCATAATGAACTTGATTTTTGTTTTATCTGAGCTTGTAGGCTCAAACACAATGTCACTGACCTGATTTTTTATAATATCAGGGATAGTAAGATATTCATCTATAAATTCTTTTAAGAACGTAATAGACTTAAAACCTATAAGTTGGGGAGTAAACTTTAAAGATTCGATAATTTTCTCATCTTTTGTAGAAGCAATTTTACCTTGTTCATCAACAAGATATATTTTCTTCCCAATTTTACCGTAGGCTATCTTCTCAGATTCTTCAATATCAACTTTAATATTCCCAAAAAAACTTTTCTTCACTGTCACTTTTTTTACTAAAGGCATAGTCTTTATTCTTTCAGCAACATTATTTGTATCAACTAAAAAATAATAATCATTTTCATCTATCGCCATTACATTTTTTACATCTTCTTTTTTTATATCTGAAATACCTTCAATTTTAATACTTTTAACCTTTGAAGCGTCACTCACAAAAAATCCAACAGCCAATGCAATTAAAACTAAAGCAAATAGAATTTTCACTCTTAACTTTAATTTCTTCATTTTTTTTATTTTAAGAACCTTTGTTACCTGATTTTCATCATGCTCATTAAAAAGAATTTTTTTCTTTCGAGCCATTTACTCACCTACTCCCAGTTTACTAAAATTACTTCTTTCTTTAGTTCCACTTTAAATTTATAAAATACAGTTTTTTCAACATGCAAAATAAGATCTAATACATCTCTAGCACTCGCATATCCATTATTAACAATAAAATTAGAATGTTTTGGGGATACTTGTGCTCCTCCAATTTCATAACCTCTTAATCCACTCTCATCGATATATTGCCATGCAGCTTTATCTTCAGGATTTCTAAAGACACTTCCTGCACTTGGCATATTCCAAGGTTGTGAAGACATTCGTTTTTCTTTACGATTATCTAATACAAGTAAAATTTCTTTAGGATCTCTTGCAGTCATTTTAAAAGTTGCTTCAACTAAAATCCAATCTTTTCGTTTCTGTAAAATAGATTCTCTATATCCAAACTCCATATCTTCTTTATTTAACTGAATTAATTCACAATTTTCATCTAGAATTAATGCCGATTCAAAAACATCTGCAAAGCAATATTTATAAGCACCAGCATTCATGTATACTCCTCCACCAATTGTTCCAGGAATTCCACTCATAAATTCAAATCCTGATAAACCAATTTTTGCAGTTGCATATGCTAATTTAATCATACTCACACCTGCCTGTGCTTTAACCTCTAACCCATTGATACTATATTGAGTTAAACATTTAGATGTATTGAAAATAACCCCTTCATATTCCTTATCAGAAAATAATAAATCTGATCCTTTTCCAATAATCATATATTTGACATTTCTTTCTTTACAGAACAAAACACCTGTTTTTAAACTTTCAATATCTTTTACATTTACAAAAATTCTCGCAGGTCCTCCAACTTTAAACGTTGTATGCTTATACATTGGTTCATTTTCTAAAATTTCACCAATCTCTAATCCTGCCAAATCAAAAAATAATTGATCAAAATCCATAATTATTTCCTTTCTAATGTTTTTAACATTTCAGCATAAATATCTTTACAAGCATTTGGTTTCCCTAATACTTTTGCTTTATTTCTTAAATTCAATCTTAAATCATCATCATTCATTAAAAGACGTACTTCATCAACAAATGTCTTTGCATTTAAATCTTTTTCTAAAATCCATCTTGCCGCTTTTTTATCAACCAATTCCTTTGCATTATATTCCTGATGATTTGCCACAACATATGGGCTAGGAATAATTAAAGAAGGTGCACCTAAAGCAGTGATTTCTGCTAAAGTAGTCGCTCCTGCTCTAGAAACAATTAAATCACAGCTACTAATTAAACTAGGCATATCTTCAATATAACTTACTAAATGAATATTACTATTTAAATCACTTAATTCATTTTTCATTTCTTCATAATAATTCTTACCTGTCACATAAACAACATCATAATTATCATGTTGCATAGTACGTAATGCTTCTTTCATCACTTCATTTACAGTAGATGAACCTAAACTTCCCATAACAATAACAACCGTTTTTTTCTTCTTATCAATATTATAAATATCATGAATATCTTTCAATGTTGAAGAAGAAACAACACTTGCTCTTGGATTCCCTAATAAAACTGTTTTATCCTTTGGAAATTCTTTTAATGCTTTTTCATAACAGCAGATAATTTTATCTACCTGTTTAATCAATATTTTATTTGTTAACCCAATAATAGAATTTTGTTCATGAATCATTGTAGGAATTTTCATTTGTGCAGCTGCTAATACAATAGAAGCGCTTGGATAACCTCCAAATCCAACAACAATATCAGGTTTAAATTCTTTTAATATCTTTTTTGAATGTTTTAATGATGCTACAAATTTCAATGCATTTTTAAGTTTCTGTAATGGATTACCTACTAATCCTTTTACATTTAATCCTTTATAATTATATCCTAAAGATGGAACAACCTGTGACTCTAAACGATCAGTTGTTCCTACAAACAAAAACTCTGCAGTTTTATCTTGTGTTTTAATATATTCAGCTAAAGCTAAAGCAGGATATAAATGTCCTCCTGTTCCTCCAGCACTTACAATCACTCTCATTTTATTCACCTCTAAATTATTATACCATATTATCAATTTTTTTCATAAATAATTTTATCCATTCTATAATATGATAAGTTATCAAAATATATCATATTTCTAACAAAATTCAATACATTTAAACAATTTCCATTTTCTAAAACAATTCTTTATATCTTTTAGATTAAGGCACTTCTATTATACAAGTTTACTCATTATTCTTTACATCATTTAACATATATGTATATTATGATATAAGAAATAAAACAAATGGAGGTATAAACATGTTAAAATCAAGAGTACAGACTGCCATAGATTATTTTATTCACAGTAACTACAACTGCTCACAAGCAATTGCAGTTACATATGCTGATTTATTAGGATTAGATCCTTTAGTATGCTTTAAGGGGATGGAAGCTTTTGGTAAAGGATTTGGAGCAGAATTAGGAACTTGCGGAGCTATTTCAGGTGCTATTTATTTAGCTGGATTTGTCACAAGTACAGGGCATATGGATAATGATAAAACTAATAAATCTAAAACTGAATCTTATGCCCTTGCCGCAAAAATTTCAAAAGAATTCTATGAAATGAATAAAACAATTACATGCAAAGACTTAAAAAATCCTAAAGGAGGTATGTTCCATTCTTGTATAGATTGTATTGCTGATGCGGCAATGCTAACAGAAAAATATATTTTCGAAGGACAATTCGAACAATCAGATTATTACAAATAAACAAATAACTCTTTTTATCAATTAAGAACATATGAAATATTTCATATGTTCTTTTTTATGTATTTTTCTATAATCCTCTATTTATCTTGAAAAATGGAAATATCTAGAATATAATTTTCATTGTAAAATTTAATAGAAAAAGGAGATATGTATGGAAAAAACAAAGAAATATGTCACTCCACAAGATTTTGAAGGAAGAATTCCTTTAAAAGATGCTATCCCTATGGGATTACAGCATGTTTTAGCAATGTTCGTTGGGAATCTTACTCCTATCTTAATTATTAGTGGTGCATGTGGAATTGCTGCCGGATCAGACTTACAGATCGCAATTCTTCAAAACGCAATGACTGTTGCTGGTATTGTAACATTAGTTCAATTATTTGGTATCGGTCCTTGTGGTGGTAAAGTTCCTATTATCATGGGAACAAGTTCTGGATTCATCGGAGTTTGTAAATCAGCTGCTGCTATGATGAGTACAGGAATTATCGGTTATGGAGCTATTTTAGGTGCAAGTGTCATTGGGGGAATCTTTGAAGGTGTTTTAGGTTTTATGATTAAACCATTACGTCGTTTCTTCCCACCTGTAGTTACAGGAACGGTAGTATTATCTATCGGTTTATCTTTAATTGGTGTTGGTGTTGGTTCATTTGGTGGAGGAACATCTGCACTAGACTATGGTTCTTTAGAAAACTTATTCTTAGGAACTTTAGTATTAGTTACTATTTTAGTATTAAAACATTGTACAAAAGGAATTACTTCTTCTGCTGCAATCTTATTTGGTATTATTGTAGGTTACATCGCATCAATGATTATGGGTGTTGTATTAAACCCTGTTGGTGTAAGTGCTGAAGGTGTAGAATTTACAAAAGCATGGGTATTAAACTGGGATAAAGTTGCTCAAGCTTCTTGGTTTGCATTACCTCAAATTATGCCAGTACCTTTAGTATTTGATCTACGTGCAATCGTTCCTATCTGTATTATGTTTATCGTTACTGCTGTAGAAACAGTTGGAGATATTTCAGGTGTTATCGAAGGTGGTATGGGTAGAGAAGCAACAGATCAGGAATTAGCTGGTGGAGTTATCTGCGATGGTTTAGGTTCTTCATTTGCAGCTTTATTTGGGGTATTACCAAATACTTCATTCTCACAAAACGTAGGATTAGTTACAATGACAAAAGTTGTCAATAGATTCGCTTTAATGATTGGTGCATTCTTCTTAATTGCATGTGGATTATTCCCAAAAGTAGGAGCAATCATTTCAATTATGCCTCAATCAGTTTTAGGTGGAGCTGCTGTTATGATGTTCTCATCAATTGTAGTAAGTGGTATCCAATTAATTACTAAAAACCCTATGACTTCTAGAAACATTTCTATCGTTTCTGTTGCATTAGGTTTAGGATATGGTATCGGTGCAAATACAGCTATCTTAGCTCATTTACCTTCTTCAGTAAGCTTAATCTTTGGTGGTTCTGGTATCGTACCAGCTTGTGTTGTCGCTATCTTATTAAATATATTCTTACCAAAAGAAGATTAAAAAATAAATCCAAGAGACTAAACTCTTGGATTTTTTATTTTATTTATTTTTTTCAATTAATCCCATTAATACTTTTTCAGCTGTAATAGGTAATTCTCTAAATCTTAAACCTGTCGCATTATAAACAGCTTCTGCAATTGCAGGAGCTGGTGTATTAATAACAACTTCACCTATTGATTTTGCTCCAAATGGTCCAGTTGGCTCATAAGTTTCTTCAAATTCTACACGTATTTTTCCTATATCAATACGTGAAGGAATTTTATATTGCATAAAGTTTGATGTCATCATTGCACCTTTAGCACTATAAATAACATCTTCAAATAAAGCCATACCAATACCTTGAACAAGTCCACCTTCAGTTTGAACACGTGCTAAATTTTTATTAACGACCGTACCACAATCTACACATGCTACATAATCTAGTAATGAAATTTTTCCAGTTTCTAAATCAACTTCAATTTCACATGCTCCTGCCATAAAAGGTGGTGGAGATGTTGGTGATGAATGTGAAGCACTAGAGAATAATATTTCACCATTCCCTGCCTGAATTTTAGTCACTAGATCTTCTATAGTAATTCCTACACTTTCATCTTCAATTTTAAATATACGTTCACCATCAAATGTAAGATCATCTTTAGATAATCCTAAGATTGCACTTGATGCATCCATAATTTTTTTCACCATGCCTTGACATGCTTTTACAACTGCCATACCTGTTACATAAGTTGTACTTGATGCATAAGACCCACTATCATAAGGAGAGATATCTGTATCTACACCATAAACTACAATTTTATCTAAATCACAGCCTAATACATCTGCTGCCATTTGTGCTAAGATCGTATCACATCCAGTTCCCATATCTGAACATCCTGTCATTAATGAATAGAAACCGTCATCATTTAATTTAATTGTCGCTGATCCGACATCACAATTACTAATACCAGACCCTTGCATAGACATAGCCATTCCTACAGATCTTACTTTTGTATCAGATACTTTATAACAAGGATATTTTTCATCCCATCCTATCATTTCTTTCACTCTGTTAACACATTTATCTAATGCACATGATTGAACAACTTCACCATAATAATGTGTTAACTGATTACCTGTATGAACCATATTTAATTCTCTTAAATAAGTAGGATCTACATTCATCTTATGTGCTAATTCATTAACAGCAGATTCTAATGCAAAAATACCTTGAGTAGCACCATATCCACGATATGCACCAGCAGATAAATAATTCGTATAAACAACATCATATTGGAAACGATGTGCTTCAAAACCATAATACATTGATAATGATTTTGTTGCAGTTAAGTTAACAGTTGTTGGACCATGTTCTCCATAAGCCCCTGTATTCGATAATGTATATAAATCAACAGCTCTAAACTTTCCATTTTTATCCGCACCTAAACGAACATGAACTTCCATTTCATGACGAGGTGATCCTGCAATAAAACATTCTTCACGCGTATAAACAAGATGCGCAGGTTTCTTTGTAAGATAAGTTACGATAGCTGGATAGATTTCAAGTACTGCTGTCTGTTTTGCACCAAACCCTCCTCCGATACGTGGTTTAACTACACGAACTTTAGATTTAGTAATATTTAATGCATGCGAAACAATACGACGGACATGGAATGGAATCTGAGTAGAACTTGTTACAATTAATCTTCCATATGTATCAATTGTCGTAAAAGCAGTAAATGGCTCCATCATTGCCTGACTTACAGCTTTAATATGATATTTCTGATCAACGACATAATCACATGTATCTAATATATCATTCACTTCTTGTCCATCTTCATGACGAGACGCACATAAATTTCTTTTTGGATCTGTCCCTAAGTTTGTATGTCCAACATAATTTTCTTCAGGATGAATAAGAATTTCATTATCTAAAGATTGTCTAAAATCTAAAATTGGTTCTAAAACTTCATATTGAACATTTATCAGTTTCATAGCCTCATTAACACAAGCCTCATTTTCACCTGCCACAATTGCTACTGGATCCCCCACAAAACGAACATATTGATCTAAAATCAAACGATCATATGGACTTGGTTCTGGGAATGTCTGACCTGCTAATGTAAAACGTTTAGAAGGTACATCTTTATATGTAACAATGATTTCAATACCTTCAACTTCTAATGCTTTTGAAACATCAATATCTATAATTTTAGCAAAAGCATGAGGACTTCTTTTTAATTTAACAACAAGTGCATCATTTAAAACTAAATCATCAGTATAAACAGGTTTCCCTGATAAAAGAGATTTTGCATCTTTTTTTACTATACCCTGACCTACATATTTTTTCTTTTCCATGATTACACCTCCTCAATACCAAAATATTTACATAAAGCACGATACTGAGACTGATATCCCGTACAGCGACATAAATTTCCTGCTAAATACTCTTTCATTTCTTCAACGCTAGGATGAGGAATTTCTTTTTTCAATGCCAGTACTGCCATAATAAATCCTGGAGAACAGAACCCACACTGATCTGCACCTTCTTCTGCTAAGAATCGTGAAAATTCTTCAGCTTCCTTTTGAACACCTTCTAGAGTTGTAACATTCTTTCCACTCGCATGTAATGCTAGTGTTGAGCATGATAAAACTGGTCTTTCATCAATCCATAATGTACATAAACCGCAATTTCCTGTATCGCAGCCACGTTTTACACTCTTCATCCCATGCTTTCTTACAAAATCTAACAACAACATATCTGGTGCAATATCATCAATAATACGTTTACCATTTAAAAATAACTCTATTCTCATACTGCCACCTCATTGATTTCTTTCACTGCACGTTTAATTAAAACTTTTGCAATGATTTTTCTATATTCTGCACTTCCTCTTTGATTATTCCCAAAACGGAATTGTTCCAACACAACATCTATATCTTCATCTAAACTATCATCTCTTAATTGAATCTGATCTACTACTTTTGCTTTTAATGGTGTTGCTCCTAATACAATTGTATATAATCCATCTTTTTTTGATACTGCACAATTCACAACTGCAAAATCAGTTTCACTCATACGATGAGACTGATAAGAGACTTTACGTCCATCTTTCTTTACTATCATTCGTACTAAAATATCATTATCCATTCTCATATTAATAAAAGATTGAATTGGCACAATACCTCCATTATACAATTCAACATAACTATCTAATGAAGCAAACATAGTTAAAACATCTGAAAATCCATATCGAGGGAAAATACTTCCACCTACAGTTGCTGTATTTCTAAATTGTACTCCTACAATATGTCTTAACGCTTCTTTAAATGCTCCATTAAATATCTGATGCATTGATGGATGAACTTCTAAATCCCTTAAAGAACACATACATCCAATACGAAATTCTTCATCCGTTTCTTCAATAGTATCTAATGATAATTGACATAAATCAATTCCTGTTTCTAAATTTAAAGCACCCATTTTAGCCCATAGATTTCCTCCTAAGATAACATTATTACGATTTGCACATCTTAGTTCATAAGCTTCTTCTAGGCTAGATACTTGAACATAATTTTTCAATGTATACATAAAAAATTCCCCCATTACTGCTTTATTCTCTCCCATTATAACATGAGCAATAAAAAAAGGGAGTTTATTCTCCCTACTTTTCAATTATTTTATAAAAATCTTCCTTTGTATCTACATCAAAAAGCTCTAACTCATGTTCACATTCAACAAATTTCACATCTGACTCATATTGTTTTACAATATAATTCCCACCTTTTTTATCAGGAAGACATTTCAATTCTTCAAAATATCTTTTATCAAACAATACAGGTGATCCTACTTTATTTTCATAACACAAACGAATAATACCGTTATATTCAATAGACTCTTTTAGCATAGAAATAATACTTTCTCTTTTTAACATAGGCTGATCACAAGGAATAAACATACAATTATTAACATCATTCATTCTATTAATTCCTAAACATATTGCCTGATTTCTATAAGGAAAATCATGATAAACAACTTCTATCCCTCTATTTTCACAAATATGTTTTACATCCAAATCTCTTGTCACAACAACTCTATGATAAAAAAGATTTTCAGTAAGTTCCAATACATTTTCAAAAAAACTTTTTCCATTAAACACTTCAAATAACTTATTACTTCCATATCTTTGACTCATACCAGAAGCCATAATTATACAACCAAAACGAGTAGCAAGCAAATCAAGATCAGCTATAAATACATCATTCCTATCTTTTAATTCATTTAAAAAACTTAAATCCTGTTTTCTTAAAACTGCCAGTACCCTTTTAAAGTCCATTGCTTCCTTAATCTGATTTTGAAAATCTAATTCTTCACTTTCTAAAAAACCTATTTCATCAATGCATATCCAATCATAATCAAGAATAGCTTTTTTAATAAATGGAATCCCTATAGTATAAAATCCATCCTTAATCACATTCATAGGCTGACCATAATAAGTATTATTCTCATTTTTACACCCTATAATATCTCTATGAATACCATCTGACATATAAACATAATTATCTTCTTTATAAGAAATCAATGCATGAGTATCAGGACTTAACATTAATTTTAATTCATTAAACAAAAGAGTTTTTCCACCCTTTTGTTTTCCAGTAATGAGCAAATGTTTTTTTTGACTTTTATAAAAAGAATTGAGAATATAACTCGCGATTATTTTCATCACAAGCCTCCTTATATGCATTATATTTTTCTAAAAATACCTTTGCTTCGTCACTTAAAACACTTCCTCCGCCTTTAGCTCCACCTATTTTCTTTTTAGTTAAAGCAAAGCCCAATCCCTTCTCTGCTCTAGAAATCATCTTTAAAGCTTTACTATAAGAAAGATCCATTTCTTCAGCGGCCTTTTTTAAAGACCCATGTTTATCTATTAATAAAAGTAATTCATATGGTCCTGGACCAAAAATTCTTTGATTATCATCATACATATAAACACATGTTACAACTTTCATAAATGATCCTCCCAATACGTCAGATAAATAATTTCATTATTTTGATTATGCTGTATAATTTTTATATTTGAATATATTTTCGATAATGCAATTTGTATTGTTTCAAGAGTATCTTTTTTAGGATAAATAATATCACTACATTGACCATCTTTTATAAGTACTATCTGATCACAAAATCTCAAAGCTAAAGACAGATCATGAAGACACATAATTGCAGCACTTCTTGAATGATTAATATATGATTTTAAATGTTTCATAATCTCATAACGATTATGAAAATCTAATGCACTATCAATTTCATCTAACAATAAAACCTTTGTTTTTTCAATCATCAGACGTGACAGCAATACTAGCTGTTTCTGTCCTTCACTTAAACATAAATAATCATGTTCAATATAATCTTCTAAACCCATTTGCTTTAAAACACTAATTGCTTCTAAAACCTGTTTCTGTGATGGTTTTTCAAATAACTTTAAAACTGGATTATATCCCATCATTACAACATCTTTAACAGGTAAAGATATTGATAATCCACTATTTTGAGGAAGATAGCTTACATGCTGTGAAAGTTTTTTTACAGACATGTCTTCTACGCATTGATGATCAATATAAGAAGTTCCAGTATGGCTAATCTGACAAGCCAGTGCTTTAAGCAATGTACTTTTTCCACTGCCATTAACTCCAACAATTCCACATAATGTATGTGATTGAACACTAAAAGAAATATCATGAATAATATTTTTAGAATGATATCCAGCACTTATCTGTCTAACTTCATATAAATCATTCATATAAACTAACGCTTTTGAAGTGGAATAAATAGCACTTTATTTATTCCTCCACAAATCATACCTAATTCCATTTTTGCTTTATCATTCAAACAATATTCTTTAATGCACACTTCATTAATAGCTCTTGCATCTTCTATCGCTTTATATTCCACTGCTCCTCCACCAATACTATCTACAATATAATCTTTACCTACAAACATCATACTTCCTATACCTCTAGGAGAAGAACCTGTTTTCTCAATTATAATACATAAAACACCATCATCATTTATATTTAAAAGTTCTTTAGAAACACTGCTTACATGTTTTTTATTTTTTTCATTTATAATTTCAGCTAATATACTCACTGCAATTTCTGCAGGTGTTCTTGCATGAATATTTAAACCAATTGGTGCAAAAATAGTATCTAACTGTTCCTGCTTAAAGCCTATTTCTTTTAAATTTTCATAAGTTTTACTTATTTTTGTACGACTTCCTATCATTCCTAAATAAGAATAATTATTTTTATTTAATATTGCTTTCACACATGTAAAATCATCTTTATGTTCTCTAGTTACAACAACATAAATTGCCTGATTTTCTAAATACTGATCTAAATTTTCAAAACTATCACATATTAGTTCATCTGCTTCATTTAATCTTTCTTTAGTTACAAGATCTTTTCTATCATCAATCACTTTAATATAAAAACCTAAAGCTGATGCTATTTTTACAAGAGATAAAGAAACATGTCCTGCTCCTAAAATAATAAGTGGTGGTGACTGATTAAACCATTCTTTTTTAACAAGTGAAACATCTTGTCCATATTCAATTAATGAAGCAATCACTTTTTCATACAAACTGTTCGCATTTGCTCCATAAACACTTATTTTTTTATCATTGTATTTTTCTTTCAAAATGTCCACATATCCTTTCTTTACAATATTCATCAAATGATTTTCATCAATCACATCATCTTCTTTTAAATTATAATATCGATGACTAAGTTCAAGTCTAAAAACAGCATCTTTTGCCAATTGATTTAAACTATGCATACCAAAAACAATAATAATTTCATCAACATTATCATAAATAACAGGTTCATTATCCTTTAAAAACTTTAAAGGATAATGAGCCGATCCATCTGCCTCTATTAATACAACATCTGCATATTCACAAACTTTATTATATGTATCAATAGACAAAGCTTTAATTTTATTATGTTCTTTTATCCCAGCCATCACATAATGATTTTTCATCATATAGTCTATAATTTCATTATGATCATCACTTAATAATGTATCTTCTTCTATAAACATATGAGTAGAAGTCGTAACAAAAACATTTTTACCTTGCTTTACATAATCATAGGCCATCTTTTTTATTAAAGATGTCTTCCCACCAGCACCAACAATCGCTTTAATCATAACTGTATTCCTTTTTTACAAGACAGATATAATATCGCTTCTAATACGCCTCCACCAATACATCTTGCTTTATCAGAAATAGTAAAACAATTTTCATATTCATCAATTCTAGGATCTATATCTGCAATCTTAAATCCATTTGTGACATCATATCCATCTCTAATCAATCCTCTTAAAATACCATCAATACTTGCGTAGACTTCAACCTTATTGTCACCATTTTCAATAACTGCAATAACTTCATCTTTTTTTACAGTATCTGTAATATGTTTTATATTTCGTAAAACACCACAAGATGGACTATGTATAACTCTTTGTTTATCGTATCCAGCAATCTTACCAGGAATTCCAGTATTTTTAATTGCTTGTCCTTTTTCTATAATACGACCTAATCGATGTCCTCTCATTGTCTCAATGACAATATCACAATCTACACCAGCATTAAATCCTGGTCCTAATGCAATTGTTATTGGAGCCATATCTTTATTCAAACCTAAATTCTTTTTTGCAATAATCGCATCAACAACAACAAATGGTTTTAATTGTTCTATACATACACCTTGACTATCAACAAGCAATGTCAATTTTCCTTCATTTAAAAATTGCAGTGCTTCATCTAAATCATTTGCTTTATAACAAATAACATCTTCCACTTTCATGCTTCCTTCATAAACAGCTTCACAAAAAGAAACATTTCTTCTGATTGCACTTGGCTTTTCTATTTCTAAAATTAATACTCTAAACCCACTTTTATATAATTTATATATTGTTCCAGTGGCTAAATCTCCTCCACCTCTTACAATAACTAACTTTTCCATATAATCACCTATGGTTTAACAATTTTTCCTGCAGTTTCCATCACTTCTACAATTTCATACATATTTGTTACATTTCCTACTGCTAATTTATCCTTAATTCCATAAAAATCCAAACATGTTCCACATGTTAAAATTTCTACACCAGAAGCTTCTAAACTCTTTAAATCATCTAATGTATCAGCATCTTCACATGTTAAATAAGCTCCTGTGTTATAACATAAAATCTTTTCAGGTAACTGATCTTGTTTAGTTAAAGCAAAAACAAATGCTTTCATTAATGCTTTCCCTAATTTTTCATCACCTACACCCATACAAGAAGAAGATAATACTACAACCATTCCTTTATGAGTTGCATCAATTGCACATTCAATAACTTCTTCTTTTTCTTCAACGACTTCTCCTACCGTAATTACAACTTCAAAATCTTTATCACCTTTTTTATTACCTAAAGCAACAAATCCTTTTTGTTTTGAAAACTTTAAAAGATTTTGAACAGCAATTTCATTATCTACATAAACTAAAACTTTACCACTTTCATTCATTCCTTCAATTGCCTTTTTTGTATTCACTACAGGTAAAGGACAAGCCAACCCTCTTGCATCTACTTTAATTTCTAACATATTTATTCCTCCTCATTTAACAATTCATTTATATTTCTAATAACTTCTTTCACTTCATCTAATTTATTAAAATGTGAAAAACTAAAACGTATCATTCCTTGTTTTTCAGTTTTAAATGCAGTATGCACTAATGGTGCACAATGCGTATTCGAACGTGTACATATCCCATAATCATTATACAAAATATCACTAACATAAGAAGAATCATAATCTTCTACATTTATAGAAACAATTGCACATCTTTCTTTCGTAGTAAAATCACCATACACCTTAATCCCTTTTATATCTTTAATATGCTGATAAAAATACCACATCAATTCTCTTTCTTCATTTCTTATATTTTGAACACCATAATTTTCTATATATCTAAGTGCTCCATTCAACCCTGCAATTCCATGAATATTTAAAGTTCCTGCTTCTAATGCAGTTGGCATCATATCTGGATGACTTTTACTAAAAGTCAAAACACCACTTCCTCCACTCAATAATGGTCTTATTTTTAATCCCTCTTTAACATACATCCCACCAGTACCTTGAGGTCCTAACAACCCTTTATGTCCAGTAAAACATAAAACATCAATATTCATATCCTTAACATCAATATCTAAAACCCCTGCACTTTGAGAAGCATCAACAATAAATAATAATCCATACTGCTTAGCAATTGCGCCTACTTTTTTTATATCTATTATATTTCCAGTCACATTCGATGCATGAGTACAAATTATTGCTTTTGTATTCTCTTTTACATATTGATGAATATCATCAATATGAATACATCCTAATTCATCACAATCTAAAAAACTAAGTTCTACACCTTGTTTTTCTATTTCATATAAAGGTCTTAAAACTGAATTATGTTCTAAAGATGTCGTAATAATATGATCACCACTTTCAAACAATCCCTTTATAGCAATATTCAAACTATGTGTAGCATTCGATGTAAAAACAATTTCACTAGGATGCGTCCCGTTAAAAAGACTTGTTAATCTTTTTCGAGTATCATAAATAATCCTAGATGCATCTAAAGAAGAATCATGTCCCCCTCTTCCTGCATTTCCCATTGTATTTAATGCCTCAATCATTGCTGTTTTTACTTCTTCAGGTTTCTTTAAAGTCGTGGCAGCATTATCAAAATAAATCATAACAATTCTCCTATATCATACATTTATGAATACCCTGATAAACGATATTCATTTCACTCATCTTTTCTAAAATATAACTCTCTTCGCTTTTATCAGAGCACCACGCTAAACCACACCCTGCAAAAATAGAAGGAGGCACTGGAATCAATCTTCCTTTAATATGATGTGTTTTACATAATTCTTCCATTTCCATTGCTTGAAGTGTAGTAGAAAAAGTAATAACAAGTTTTTCTTCCTTCTCTAATCTACTCAACATAAATTTCAACCTCACCTTTTTCAACAACTTTCCCTACAATACGTGCAGGAAGAGATGCGTCTATTAATTCTTTTAATAACTGATTTGCATCATCTTTAGACACTGCAATCAATAATCCACCTGATGTCTGAGGATCAAATAAAACTTCTTCTATTGCAAAATCAACATTATTAAACTTCACATATTTTTCCACATGATTTCTATTTCTTTGTGCTGCTGCAGTCAAATAAAACTCATTTGCATAATCAATAACTTCATCAAAAATAGGAAGATTTTTACTATCAATAACACAAGATGCTTTTTGATCCATCATCTCATGCAAATGACCTAAAAAACCAAATCCAGTAACATCTGTACAAGCATGTACATTATAACGTCTTGAAATTTCAGAAGCTTTTTTATTTAATGTCATCATAGATTCAACAGCTTCATCCATTGCTTTTTTTGAAGCTTCTTTTATTCTATTTGCACTACATATAATACCTACACCTAGCTTTTTAGTTAAAATAAGCACATCGCCTATCTCCACATTATTATTAGCATAAATCTTATCAGGATGAACAACACCCATCACTGATAATCCATATTTCACATCACTATCAGCAATAGAATGACCTCCAGCTAATGTTCCTCCTGCCTCAATAACTTTTTCACTCCCACCTTGCATTATTTTACCTAAAATATTCAAATCCATATCTTCTGGAAAACATACAATGTTTAAAGCAGTTTTTACGTCTCCTCCCATTGCAAAAATATCACTTAATGCATTGGCTGCAGCAATTTTTCCAAATGTATAAGGATCATCAACCATTGGTGGAAAGAAATCTAAAGTCTGTACAATCGCAACATCATCACTAATACGATAAACAGCTGCATCGTCTTTACTATCATATCCAATCAATAAATTTTCATCCATTTCACCTTTAGGAAGATTTTCTAACACACGACTTAGTACTCCTGCACCAAGTTTTGCTGTACATCCTCCACCTTTACAAAATACAATTTTCTTACTCATAATATTCTCCTTTAATATTGTTTAGATTTCATTATAAAATAAATAAGAAATGGTGCCCCTAATAGTGAAGTAAAAATACTTATAGGAAGTTCACTTGACCCAACACTTCTTGCAAGAATATCTGCAAAAAGCATTAACCCACTTCCAAAACATCCACTCATATATAATAATGAAATTCTTTGATTTTTCTCTATTATTCTTGCAAGATGAGGAGCCAAAAGACTCACAAAACTAATAATTCCTGTAATACTTATAATTTTTGAAACAATTAAAGCTGATAAAATCAAAATAATCATTCTCATCTTTTTCACATCAACACCTAAAAGTGCTGATTCATGTTCATGCATCGATAACAATAATACCTGATGATATAATAAAAATAGACATATAAGTGAAATTCCTACAACTATCACTAACATAGGAATCTTATCGATTGTTATTGCGTTTAATCCACCCATTATCCAATATTCAATAGAAGCCAATTCTTTTTCTGGATCAGCCATAAGTTTTAACATCATTAATATTGTCTGTGAAATCGAGTGAATAGCTACACCTGACAATATTAAAGACGATGTATTTTTAAATGCTGATAAAGAAGACAATGTTAATGTTAAAAACACAGCAAGCAGACTCCCTATAAAAGCACACATTGTAATAGATATTGATGAATTAGACAAAAACAAAATTGCAAACGCTGCACCAGCACTTGCTGAAGAGCCCACTCCAATCATATCAGGAGAGGCTAAAGGATTAGAAAATAAAGTTTGAAATATAAGACCTGTACATCCTAAACCAAATCCTGCTATTAATGCACTAAGAGTGCGAGGAACTCTTAAATTCAAAAATACATTTAAAGATAAAGAATCACCTAATAATAATTTTTGTAATGATAATGGATATTTTCCTATTATTAATGATAAGAAAAATAATGTTATTAAAACAATAAATACTATTTTATATCTGTGGCGTAATATTATAGAACGTTTCATAATAATCTACATACACTTTCTTATACATTTCTTCATTATAGTTATCACTATGTAATATAGAAGATAACCATAACTGTCCTAAGAATCCTGCTGGAACAGGAGAATCTATACATTCAATATCATCTGGTATTTTATATACATTTTTATTTTTTACTGCCTTAACATCTTTTAAGTATTTATCATTAATTACATCTTCTACGTCATAGATTGCATCAGATGCTAAAATAATATAATCAGGATTATATGTAAGAATATGTTCATAAGACACTTCTGACCAATACGTATCTTGCAGATTATCAGCAACATTAATGCCTCCTGCATTTTCAATTAAACAGTGCTGATACATAAGAGGTGAACATGTCATAAGTAATGAACTATTTCCTCCAAGATAAACCTTCACTTTATCACTATTTTTAATACTTTCTTTCATTATATCAACTTTTTCATCAATATAATCTAACATCTGTTTTCCTCTATCTTCATTATTTGTAATTTTAGAAACAAGTTCTATCATCTCATCTAACTGTTTTTCACTTTCAGGCATAACATAAACAACGGGTATACCTAATTGCTCAATAGATTCAGCCATTGATTTTAATTTAAATGGAAGAATAATCAGATCAGGATTTAAAGACATTGCTTTTTCTAAATCAAATGTTTTTACTGTCCCTAAACCATCTAATTTTAATAACTCAGGTGCACTTAGATGATATATCTCTCTTTTATCTGCCTGATTTTCAACACCTACTATATTTTGACTTTCCCCTAAAGCAATAAGCAGACTTGTAGAAATATAATATCCACTAATAATTCTTTCAGGTTCCTTCTCTATCGTTACACTTCTTCCAACCTGATCTACAATTGTCATAGGATACAATCCATCATTATGATTTATAGTATCATTTTTATCACATCCACTTATCGATAAACACAATACAAAACATATCATTATAATTAATATTTTTTTCATAAAACTCTCCTATCGATATGTTTTAAAAAACATATCGTTTCTATTATTATACAAAAACAAACAAAATATATAAAGAAAAAATATAATCCCATACCATTCCTCTAAATTCACTAATATTCTTTTACATTTATAAAAATAAAAACTTCTTACAGGTATCAGCTAAAATAAATATTTTATACATATAAATTTCATATTTTATTGGAATATGAATTATTGAATTGAACCCTGTCACTATTTTGAATATAATTATATTACGTTATATTTTAAAAAACATAACGCAGGAGGAATTTATATGATTAATTTACCAGAAAAATTTGAAAGCTATAGTGAAGCAAGAAGAAATGGATTCTTAAAAATGAAAGAATTAAAAGACAAAGGTCAAAAGCTAGTTGGAACTTTTTGTACCTTTGTACCAACAGAACTTGTAGAAGCTGCTGGAGGGACAGTCGTAAGTTTATGTGCAAGTAGTGATGAACCAATACCTGCAGCTGAAGCAAATTTACCTAGAAACTTATGTCCTTTAATCAAGGCAAGTTATGGTTTTGGTTTAACAGATACATGTCCTTATTTTTATTTCTCAGATTTTATCGTAGGTGAAACGACATGTGATGGGAAAAAGAAAATGTTTGAATTGATGAATGAAATAAAAGAAACTTATGTTATGCAATTACCTTCACGTAATGATGAAAATGCTATTGAAGCATGGGAAAAAGAAATTGTACGTTTTTTAAAAAAACTAGAAGATTTTTATAATGTTAAAATTACTGAAGAAGACATTAAAAAAGCAATTGAAAACAAAAACAGAGAACGTGATGTTATCTTGAAATTTTTAGAACTAGGAAAATTAAATCCTGCTCCAATTTCAGGTTATGAAATTGGTACACGATTAGATTCGTTAGGATTCAATCCTGATATTAATGAACGTTGTCGTATTATTGAAGAAAGAACTGCTGAAGTATTAAAAGACTGGGAAGCTAACTACAAAGGAAAAAAATCTAATCGACCTAGAATTTTAATTACAGGATGTCCTAACAGTGGTATTAGAGAAAAAACAATTCGTAGAATTGAAGAAATGGGTGCAGATGTTGTTGCATTTGATTCTTGTAATGGAGTACGTGAAAAAATAGATAAAGTTGATACGACAATTGCTCCTACTAGAGCTTTAGCAATTAAATATTTAAATGTTAACTGTTCTATTATGAGTCCAAATAATAATAGAATGTCTTATATTGAACAAATGATTGATGAATATCAAATCGATGGTGTAGTTGAATTAGTATTACAGGCATGTCATACATATGCAATTGAATCACATTTTGTAAAAAGAACTGTCAATAAAAAAGGCATCCCATATTTAAATATTGAGACTGATTATTCTTCTTCAGATGCAGGTCAGATCAATACACGTTTAGAAGCATTTTTGGAGACTCTATAGTATGAATCAATATTATGTAGGTATAGATATAGGATCTACTGCTGCTAAAATTGTTATTTTGGATGATAAACAAATTATAGAAAAGCTACAAATCCCAACTGGATGGAATGGAAAAGAAACTGCTCAAAACATATATAATATTTTATGTGACAAAGGTGTAGCTGAAAATATGACTTGCGTTGCTACTGGATATGGACGTGTTTGTGTAGATTATGCAGATAAAGTGATTACAGAAATCACATGTCATGGCAAAGGTGCATATGCTTTATATAAGCAAGATTGTACTATTATAGATATAGGTGGCCAAGATACAAAGATTATCTGTATTGAGGATGGAAGAGTTAAAGATTTTTTAATGAATGATAAATGTGCAGCAGGGACTGGTAAATTTATAGAAATTATGGCTGCTAGACTTGGATTAGGTTTAGACGAACTTTATGAATTAGCTGCACAAGGTAATCCAGTTAAAATCAGTTCTATGTGTACTGTATTTGCCGAATCAGAAATTATTGGTCATATAGGTTCTGGTCAATTAAGAGAAGATATTGCTGCTGGTATTATTGATTCTGTTGCTTTTCGTGTTGCCAATCTTCTAACAAGATTTGGAAATAATGGACAAATTGTATTAACCGGGGGTTTATGTGATAGTTCATATTTTCTTAAAGTCTTATCGAATAAGGCAGAAACAAATATTTTAACTCACAGTGATGCCAGATATGCTGGTGCACTTGGTGCAGCTTTATTAGCCGCAAAAAGAACATATATAGATAAATAAAATTTGTATTTTACATCAAATAGCAAGTAACTAACTTAAGACTAGTTGCTTGCTATTTTTGCAATATTCAATATAATTCCCATACTCATCATACTAATAACAAGACTTGTTCCTCCATAGCTCATAAAAGGAAGTGTTACACCTGTAACTGGTAATAACCCCACTACAACACCTAAATTAATCATAGTCTGTATTCCTATCATTGAAATAATTCCAATACATAAAAGACTAGCAAATAGATCATTCACTTTAGTACTTAATTTAAGAACATTCATAAATAATAAATAATAAAGAAAGATAATAAATACACATCCTAAAAAACCCATTTCTTCTGCTATAATTGCAAAAATAAAATCAGTCTGTGGTTCAGGAAGATAAAAATGTTTCTGAATACTTTTATCAAAACCTACGCCTAATAACCCACCTGGTCCAATAGCATATAATGATTGAATAGCCTGAAATCCTGTCCCTAAAGGATCTTTAAAAGGATCTAAAAAAGATAAAATTCTTTTCATTCTATAAGGTGCAGATAAAATCATTAAAATAATACCCATAATCCCTATACATCCTATCGATAAAAAATAATGAAATAAAAATGGAGACACTATAATCATAACAATAATACTGCATACCATTACTACTCCACTTCCAAAATCAGGCTGAAGCATAATAAGTAAAAAACTTATCGCAATAACTATAAATAAAGGAACAACAAATAGAAAATGCTTCATCTTATAATAATGTTTTTCTATAAAATCTGCGCTATATATAATTAAAGATATTTTTAAAAGTTCACTTGGCTGAAAAGCAAAGAAACCAAAATTAAACCAGCTTCTGCTTCCTCCTCTTACCATCCCAATTCCAGGAACAAGTACAAGAATCATTAAAAACAAAGAAATAAAAAGTAATATTTTTGAATATTTTTTATACAGGTGATAATCTATTTTGCTCATTATCACCATTACAAATAATCCCAAAAGAAAAAAAAGAGATTGTCTTTTAATATAATAATATGCATCATTAAATTTATATAAAGCCCATATATGTGATGAACTATATACACTGATTAATCCTATTAAAACAAGAATAAGTGTTATTATCATTATTTTTTTTCTCATATATTTACCTCAATATAATATATGAAATAACTTATAAAATATTAAAAGAAGCGATATATAATCGCTTCTTTCTTACAATGTTTTAAATAATTCTCCAATTTCTTTTTTAGCTAATCCATAATATTCTTTATCAACCAGCATAATAATTTCATCACCTGGATATAAAGTTGTTTCTCCTCTAGGTATTAATTCGCTATTTCCTCTTACTACAGATACAAATAAGCATGGTCTAGGTAAATGAATGTCTTTTACTTTAACACCTACACATATTGATCCCATTTCTACTATGTAAGACACAAGAATCTTATTTTCTAAAATATAATCATTTTTACTTTTTCCAATAAGTCTTTCTAATAATGATTCATATATAGGCTCACTTTTTAATAAATTTGCAGTCATATATGATACAAATGAAGCAAGTGCTATTGGAAGCAATATTTTCATTGTTCCACACATTTCTGTAATTAAAATAATTCCAGTTAAAGGTGCTCTTACGATTGATGAAAAGAATGCTGCCATTGCTAAAATAATAAAATTATAAAATAATGTTGATTCTACACCACACATCATTGCAACTTTTCCTAAAATTGCTCCGATTAAACTTCCAATAATCAGCATTGGAAAGAAAATACCTCCAGGTGCTCCCGAACCAAAACATAATGCTGAAAAAACAAATTTAATAATTAAATATGTAAATAATGTAGATAAAACAATATGATTTCCATTTAAATATTCAACCATTGTATGACCACCTGCTAACATTTCAGGCATTACAAAAGCAACAATACCAGAGATAATAAAAGCAATATACACTTTATGATGTTTCTTTAAAGGAATACGATCATATAACTTTAAAATAGAAAGAGTCCCTTTGTTGTAAAGAATACCACATAATCCTCCAACAATCCCAACAATAATAACCCAGTAATAATAATTCAATGGCATATTTTCACTAATCACATAATGAAGTGATGGACTCATCCCAAATATAGTACGACTAATAAAGTCAGCAATTAATGAAGCTGACATAACTGAAACAATAGCCCCTGTTGAAAAGTTTTTATGTACTTCTTCTAATGCAAACATTATTCCAGCAAGAGGTGCATTAAATGCTGCAGATAATCCTGCTGCTGCCCCACAAGTAATTAAGAAGTTTTCTTCACTTTTTAATCTATGAAATAATTTAGAAATACCTTTACCAGACATTGCCCCTAACTGAATACTTGGTCCTTCTCTTCCTAAAGATAATCCCCCAATAATACATAATGTCCCAGCAATCATTTTAGATAATAAAACTTTATACCAGCATTCATCAATTTTCCCTTTAACTTCAGCTTGTACTTGAGGAATACCACTTCCTGAAATATAAGGTTCATATTTCAAAAACTTTGAAACAATAAATGCTAAAATCAATAAAAATACAAACCATAATATATATAATGATTTATCTTTTATAAATTCAAGAGTATTAAATAAGAAATGCTCTGCATTTGACAACAACAAACGATATATAACTGCAACAATCCCAGCAAGAACTCCTACTAGCAACCCTTCTAATACTAATCTATTATTTAATTTATCTTTTTCTTTTAATACTTTTAAAGTATCACTTGAAACCATATTAATTCCCTCTTCCCTATATCTTTATATAAACATAATATTTATTTTATTTTTATAGTTGTTAATAATTCTAAAAATGGATTATATGATGATCTTCTAATATCATTTGCTGGCATATAATAATCATTAAATTGAAACTTTTCTTTACTCATTAATTTCTTAAATAATTTAGAAGTATTTTTCGCATCAATCAATGCATCATGATCACCACTATCTCTATCAATATCTGCTACACATAAAGCTTCAGATAATTTATAATTTTTATCTCTTCCCACTTTTTCATTAAATAATTTCTGACAATCAAGAAATGATGAAAAATACACATCAAAATCATCTATTTCAATATTTTTTATTTCGATTTCTTTTCTCATCTGTTCTTCATCATGTTCACTCCATGTCACAATAACTACATCTTCAGGAAGCCATTTTATCATTAATTCTAATGCTTTTTTCAAATCTGGTGCATGATGAAGATGAGTATCAGATATTCCTGTTAATTGAGTAATAAACTGATCAGTATGACCAATACTAGGTTTTACATAAGTCATAAAAGAATCTGCAATATCATATGTATCATTAAGCAATACTGCTCCAATCTGAATAATTTCACTATATAATCCTTCTTCTGCTTTACATTTTTTATGAAGATGACACATTTCTAAATCTAATACGACATAGTGACTCACAAACATCCCTCCAATCAAAATCGTTATAAAAATTTTATCATATTTTGACTGATTTTTAAATTATGTTTTCAATACAGTTCTATATAAGACAAAAAAATCAGAAGATTTCTCTTCTGATTTTTTTTCCATTGTCTATTCCCCTTGAAATTGTCTGTATACTTCTCTATATGTTGCAACTGGATCTGCTGCTCTTGTGATTGTTCTTCCTACTACGATATAGCTTGATGTCAATTCTTTTGCCATCTCTGGTGTTGTTACACGTTTTTGGTCATTTACTGAATCTTCTGCTAATCTGATTCCTGGTGTCACTGTTAGGAATTCTTCCCCTAATTCATCATGAATCACTTTTGATTCTAATGGTGAGCATACAACACCATCTAATCCTGCTTCCTTAGCATTCTTAGCCCATGATAATACAACATCTTCTAATGCATCATGAATTAATAATTCATTGTCTAATACTTCCTGATCTAATGATGTCAAGCATGTAACTGCGATACATAATGGTCTGTGTTCTGTAGTCTTTCCTTCTTCTAACCCTTCAATGGCTGCCTTCATCATTGCTCTGCTTCCGCTTGCATGAACGTTTACCATATCTACATTTAATTTTGCTAACTGCTTCATTGCACTTTTTACAGTATTAGGAATATCATGTAATTTTAAGTCTAAGAAGATCTTATGTCCTCTTTCCTTAATGGCACTGATCATTTCAATACCTTCACCATAGAATAATTCCATTCCTACTTTTACATATAATTGTTCATCTTCGAAGCGATCTAAGAATGCTTCTACTTCTGCTTTTGTCTGAAAATCTAAAGCAATACAAATTCTACTGTTTTCCATAAATTCCTCCAAAATATAACTATTTATTATTTATATTCAAACTTTCAACATTATATGTTATAATTTTTTATATGTCAATATGTAAACAGAAGGTTATTCACCTTCTCAATAATATATATAATATATGAGGTATGCCTATGATTGCCTATTTAGATGCTCACAAAATGATTGATAAAAATAAAATACTAGGTCCTTTACCTAATAACTCAAAAATCTACAAACATGCTTTTCAGATTGCATGGCCTAGTGCATTAGAATCTATACTTGTTGCTTTAATAAGTGCTGTAGATACAATGATGGTTGGCGGTTTGGGAACACATGCAATTGCTGCAGTAGGAATCTGTACTCAGCCAAAGTTTATTGTTATGGCAACATTGCTTGGATTAAATACAGGAGTTAATGTTGTTGTGGCAAGAAGAAAAGGAGAAAATAAACAGGATAAAGCCAATCTGACATTAAGAAATGCATTAGTATTATCTGTACTGTTATCATTTATTCTTTCATTATTAGGATTTATTTTTGCAAAACCAGCATTATTGTTTGCTGGGGCAAGTCATGATTATTTAGATTCATCTGTTATCTATTTTAGATATATTATGATTGGAACTTTCTTTCATCTTATATCACTTACAATTACTGCTGCTCAAAGAGGAGCAGGTAAAACCAAGATTTCAATGGTTTGTAATTTGAGTGCTAATATTGTTAATGTTGTGATGAATGCAATGTTAATTAATGGATTGTTCTTTTTTCCAAAATTAGGTATTAAAGGAGCAGCTATTGCAACAATGATTGGAAATATTGTTGCCTTTATTCTTGCTTTAATGACTTTACTTAAAAAGAATGAATATTTACACATTAGTCATTTAGATAGCTGGAAATTAGATAAAGAAACTTTAAAATCTATATATAAAATATCAGTTCCTAGTTTATGTGAACAGATTTTTTTACGAATTGGATTCTTTACATATTCTAAGGCAGTTGCTAATCTAGGAACGACTGATTATGCAACACATTTAATTTGTATGAATGTTATGACGATTAGTTTTGGATTAGGTGATGGACTATCAGTTGCAAGTTCTACATTAGTTGGTCAAAGCTTAGGAGCAAAAAGAAGTGACTTAGCGATAATTTATGGAAAAGTCTTACAAAGAATAGGTTTTGTTATGTCGGTTCTTTTAGGTATAGCGATTGCTTTATTTAACCGTGAAATCATGTATTTATTTACTAAAGATCCTATAGTTATAGAAAAAGGTGGTATTATATTATTAATGATTGCACTGGTTATTCAATTCCAGGTCAATCAGGTTATTACAATGGGATGCTTAAGAGGAGCTGGAGATGCAAAATTCGTTGCATTAATCTCCTTATTAACAATTACTTTTATTCGTCCAATAGGAACTTATGTATTAGCTTATGGCGTTGGTTTAGGATTAATTGGGGCATGGCTATCTATATATCTAGATCAGATTACTCGACTGATTACAAGTAAATATCGCTTCAATCAGGCTAAATGGATAAAAATAAAAATATAAATATTAAAGCCAAACTACATAATTATAGTTTGGCTTTTCTTTATAATTCATTTACGATTTCTTTAAATACTTTTCCTCTATGTTCATAACTTTTGAATTCATCAAATGAACTTGTTGAAGGAGATAATAAGACAACATCTCCATCTCTAGCAATCTCATATGCTTTTAAAATTGCATCTTTCATATGATCAACAATATAAGTATTTTCCACATTCATATCCTTTGCAAAACGTTCTTTTGCATCACCAAAAGTAATTAATGTAGAAATCTTATCTTTATAGCTTGCCATCTCAGTTAAATCAAGACCTTTTTCAAAACCTCCCATTAACAAAATAACAGGCTTATCAAATGCTTTTAAAGCTATAATTGCCGCATCAGTATTAGTACCTTTAGAATCATTATAATATTTAACACCATTTAATTCTCTTACATACTCAATACGATGTTCAACACCCATAAAAGAAGATAAAGTCTTATAAACAACATCTTTATCAACATGAGATAACATTGCACAACATGTAGCAATCATCATATTAACTATATTATGCTGACCTACAATTTTAATTTCATCTAAATCAATAATATGTTCACCTTTAAAAACAATAGCACCATCTTTAACCATACAATCTGCTTCCTGAGTTAAAGAGAATGTTATTGGCTGTGATTTAAATGGATATTGTTTTAAATAAGATAATACTGTTTCATCATCTAAATTCACTAAACAATAATCATTTTCATCCTGATTCATATAAATTCTTGTTTTAGATGCATAATATTCATCTAAAGAAGCCATATAATCTAAATGATCAGGAGTTAGATTCATAATAACAGCAATATGTGGTTTTAATTTTTCAATATCTAATAATTGAAAATTAGACATTTCTAATACAATATCATATCCTGCATTATTGAATAAATCATAATGAAGAACTTCTTCACATAAAGGAATACCAACATTCCCTGCTAATGCACATTGACGTGATGCATTTTTAAAAATCTCATGTATTAAAGTGACAGTTGTTGTTTTTCCATTTGTACCAGTCACTGCAATATAATTTTGCATACATGATACCTGATATGCTAATTCTATTTCTGTATAAACAGGAATTCCTCTTTCTTTTAATCTTAATAAGAAAGGTTTTTTATAGTTAATCCCAGGATTTCTTACAACAAAATCAAAATCTCTTTCAAATAATTCTTCAGGATGTCCTCCTGTAATCATTTCAATACCAGCTTTGACATATTCATCATATTCTGCAATCTTTTCTTTAGGTGCATATTCATTAACTGTAATTGTTGCATTTAATTGTCTTAATAAATTTAAAGCTGCTTTACCGCTTTTAGCAAGTCCAATAATAAGAACTTTCTTATTTGTAAACATATTATAATACTCCTAATACAATACTAATAATTCCACAAATAAATCCAACAAACCAGAATGAAATAACAACTTGCTGTTCACTCCATCCTAACATTTCAAAATGGTGATGAAGAGGAGCCATTTTAAATACACGCTTACCAGTTAATTTAAATGAAGTCACTTGGATAATAACAGATAAAGTTTCTACTAAGAATACTCCACCTACTAAAATTAATAATAATTCTTTTCCAGTTAATAAAGCAAATGCAGCTAAAACACCACCTAATGCTAAAGAACCAGTATCACCCATAAAGATCTTAGCTGGATGATAGTTAAACATCATAAATCCTAATAATGCACCTACAATTGCCATTGCATAAGATGCTAAAGCAAAGTTTTTATTCATAATTGAGAAAATAACAAATACACTTACTGCAATCATAGATAACCCAGTTGCTAATCCATCTAAACCATCAGTTAAATTAACAGCATTTGATTCTGCAGTAAACATAAAATAAGCTAATACAGGATATAAATAACTAATATCTAACTGAATATGTAATAATGGAATAGAAATTAAAGTATCGAATTCAGGAATAAATGTTTTTGCTAAAATATAAAATGCAATCGCAACAACTGATTGTAAAAAATATTTTGCTTTTGGTTTTAATCCTTCATTTGATTTTTTAACAACAATAAGATAATCATCAATAAATCCAATTAAACCAAATCCTAAAAATGCAAAAGTAATAAGATTTACATAAATATCTTTAAATAAATTAACATTTAAAATATATACAGTTAAAATCGAAACTAAAATAAAAACTGTTCCTCCCATAGTTGGCGTACCACCTTTTACTTTATGTGATTCTAACCCTTCTTCTCTTTCTACCTGCCCAAATTTTAATGCTCTTAAATAAGAGATAGCTTTAGGCATAACTAGCATCATAAATAAGAATGCTAATCCAAAATTTAAAATCATTTTAATAAACATAGTATCTAACATAAGTCAAACTCCTTTTTATACATAATCATACACGTTTACTATACCATATTTTAAATGCAATAAAAAGAGAAAGTCGTAAGATTACGACTTTCATTCATAAATATTTCCATTTTTATCGCCTAACATAATCCTTACTTTCTTCCCTTGTTCAATTCTTTCCCCTACTCTAGGTAACTGATCAATCACATAATCACCTGTTCCTAAAAACTCAAACCCATACTCATCACTTTTTACTTCTTTTCTATTTTTTCCTACATAATTTTGAACAATAAAGGTAGGTACATCTGTATAAACATAAGCCTTAGGCTTTTGTTTATCAGTCTTCTTTATACCTAATGCTGGAAGTGCATCTACAAATATTTTTCTTGCAATAGGAGCAACAGTCGTTCCTCCATATTGAATTGTATTTTTAGGATTATCTAAAGCAATATATAATACAATTGAAGGATCATCTATAGGTGCAATACCTATAAAAGACAATATATAGCCATTACCTGCATATGTTCCATTAAGTGACTTTTGTGCAGTCCCGGTCTTGCCTCCTATCCTATATCCTTGAATATAAGCATTCTTCCCTCCTCCATCACTTACAACTCCCTCTAATGCATCTCTTACCTTTTTTGATACATCACTATTGATTACTTTTCTTATAAGTTTCTTTTGTCTTTCATAGACAATATTATGATCATATGAATTATAGATTCTTTTGACTATATAAGGTTCATACAAATAACCACCATTCACACAAGCACTTACAGCTCTAACTAATGCAAGAGGAGTCATAGATAAACCTTGTCCAAAAGAAACGGTTGCCTGTTCAACTTCATTAAACTTATCATAATCAAACATTAGACCTTTAGATTCACCTATCAGATCAACATTTGTTTTTTCACACACTGCAAACTTTTTTACATAATCATACAATTTATCTTTTCCAAGTCGTCTTCCTATTTCTACAAACCCTGGGTTAGAAGAATTCTGTAACACTTCTCTAAATGTCTGTAATCCATGTCCCCCTTTTTTCCATGATTTAATTCTAGCCCCTTTTACATACTCATATCCTTTATCAAAATACGTATCCTTATCCATATCAAACAGATTTTCATTCAATGCACTTGCAAATGTAATAATTTTAAATGTAGAACCAGGTTCATATGTTTTCCATATTGGAAGATTTCTATTATAGATTTCACTATCTGCATGTCTATATTCATTAGGATTAAAATCCGGTTTACAGCTCATTGCTAAAATACTTCCATCCTTAGGATTCAATGCAATAGCTAAAATAGAATCTGGATTATACATTGTATATGCATTATTTAATTCTCTTTCAACAATATCCTGTAATTCTTTATGAATTGTCAGTTCTATATCCATACCTGATGCAGGTGCATTATAAACAGATGGATATAAATACAGATTCTGACTTTTAGCATTCATATAATAATTAATACTGCCATTAACACCTGATAAATACTTATCATATTTTAATTCTAACCCTGCTAATCCTTGATTATCTATCCCTACAAATCCTAATGTATGAGATAAATAATTATTATAAGGATAATATCTAAGTGTATCTTGAACAATATAAATTCCAGGTAATTTTTGTTTATCTACTTTATAGGCAGTATTTTCATCTAACTGACGACCTTCTGGCTGAAGTCTTAAAACAGATACTTTTTTAGATATTTTTTGTCTTATTGTATTCATGTCACAATTTAATATTAAAGATAATTGACGTGCGACATAATCCGCATCCTTAATTTGACTTGGCACAACTACAATAGAAAACACACTTTTATTTCCAACAAGTTCATTGTGTCCACTATCATATATAATTCCTCTAGATGACTCTATTGGAAACCCTCTTTGCCATGATTCAATTGCCTTATTATTTAAAAAATCATACATAACAAACTGACTATATCCTAACTTCAATACAATGGCACTTAAAATAAGACACATCACTATAAAAACAATCATTATCTTTCTCTTCATCTTTTCATAGATCATCGCATCACCTAATAATATATATGTAAACAAACAAAAAAAAGCACAAACACATTGTGTTTGCACTTTATTTTGCTTTTAATTTTATAATCTGTCCATCTTTTAAAACAGTTCCTTTTTTTACATTCTGTTCATAAATAGTTCCTACACCACTTACTTCTAATGTCACATTCGCCATAGAGGCAAAGGCTTCTGCTTCTTTTCTAGACCATCCTTCCATAGAAGGCATCTTTATCTTACTTCCATTTGTCTGTAAGAATACTCTAGAATTTGATGACACCATAATTCCACTCTTAGGATATTGTGATATCACAATATCACCATTTCCTACAAATAATGGAGTTAACTGGTCAGTTGTTAAAACATCTTTTACATGTTCTTTACTTTGATTCATATAATTATCTAATACAACTGTAGATACTTCTACTTCTTTTACAGGCTGCTCATTTAATTTATTTAATGCAGCTCTAGTAATACCTTGTACTAGTTCTGTAGCCCCTCTATTTGTATATCCTTTATTTTGTGACCATAATACAACCACAACTTCAGGATCATCATAAGGCGCCATTCCAACAAAGGAATTTGTATAATAACCAGATTTATAACGTCCATCTTCTGCAACCTGTCCTGTTCCAGTTTTTGCAATTAGACGAACATCATCCATATGATAATAATATCCTGTATTTCCTTCAATATTAACAACACCATCTAATAAGCTTCTTACAGTTTTAACTGTTTCAGGGCTATAAAGCTGTTTAGAATATTTTGTTGTTCCTTCACTAATAATTTCACCAGTCTGTCCATCAGTAATTTTATCAACAAAATATGGTTCTACCATTTTCCCATCATTTGCAAAAGCGCTATATCCTCTTAATAAATGATAAGCAGTTGTTGTTGAACCTTGACCATATCCAGTTGTTAAATACTCAATGTCACGTCCATCATTATTTACATAACCTGCAACACCACCTGTTGCAGCTAATCCATCACTTCCTATATGTTTAAAAAATCCTAAATCATCATAATCAGCAAGTAATGATTCTTTATTTGTATATTTTGTTAACATATGACAGATGGCAGTATTACTTGAATAATAAAAACCTTGTCTATAACTTATATTTCCCCAACCTTCTCCATCATTATGGTCTCTGATTGGTCTTGCTTTTTCACTATAATAGAACTTCCCAGATGGGTAAGTTTCATCTAAATTAATGACATCGTCATTAATTGCATTTGCATATACAAATGTTTTCCATACTGATCCAGGTTCTACAGGCTCATTTAAAAATAAATCAATATAACTTGTAAAATCTCTATAATTTGGATCAAATGAAGGATAATTAGCAACAGCTAATATTCTTCCTGTTTTTGCTTCCATAACTGCACATGTTGCTTTATCTGCTTTTTTAATATCAACAAGATTAGCAAGCAGTTTATTTAATTCATTTTGAATATCTGTATCAATAGTTAAATAGATATTATTACCAGGAACTGATGCAGTTTCACTAATCAGACCATTAGGTAAAGTATGACTATTTTTATCAGCCAGATAAACTCTTTCTCCATCTATACCAGATAATTCTTTGTTGTAGATTTTTTCAATACCCATTTCTCCTAAGATATGAGTAGTTTCTTTGTTATTTACAACTTCTTTAATTGTTTTTGCATATCCTATAATATAAGAAGCAAAATCCCCATAACGATAATTTCTTGAAAGTAATTCCTGAAATTCAATACCAGGTAACTCTAATGCTTCTATTTCATCTTTCTTTACAGAAGATAAATTTGATCCTTTAGAACCAAATTCCACCTGATATTTATCTTTACTTAATAACTGAACGATTTCATCTTCATCCATTTCTAAAATAGGTGCCAGCAATTTTGCTGTATGGTTAACATCAACAACATGGGCTGGCTTTTGATTGGCATGATTTCTATTCTTATCTAAAACCGCAATAAGTTTATATTTTTTAGAATCAGCTGCTAAAATCTCTCCATCACTAGAATAAATTGTTCCTCTTGTTGCATAGATTGTTTCAACCTTCTGATTCCCACCACGGTTAATAGCATATTCTCTTATATCATTGCCACTTGCTAAATGTTTACCAGTAATATTAATATACAAAATATTAAACAGCATGCCTACAATAATAAGAGCAAATATTAGATAAATTAATCTAGAAAAATTAAATACTTTTCTATTCATTAGTCTTTATTAACTCCTATTGCTAAAGCTGTTGTTGTATTGTGTTTATATGTATATCCTTTTTCTACTGCTAAATTTTCAACTCTATCAAAAGTCACTAATTTTTGTTTTTCCATATCTAATGCATCAATTTCAGTTTTTAAATTAGCAATCTCTTTTTGTGTATTTTCTACATCTATATTTAATGAAGCTTCTTGAGAACCTAAATAAACATTTCCTAAAATAAAACAGATGACCATAACACCTAAAATAGTAATAGCTACTGAACTAATTCTAATTTTTCTTCTATTTCTCATCTTCATACACCCTTTCTATAACTCTTAATTTAGCAGAATGAGAACGATGATTATATTCAAGTTCCTCTTCTGTCGCAATAATTGCTTTTTTATTTATTTTCTTAAATTTTGGTTTCAGATAATCTGGAACCACTGGCATTCCTCTAGGAAGTTCAGGCTGCTTAGTCACATCATTAAAAGTATATTTACAGATTTTATCTTCTAATGAATGGAATGATATAACAGCAATTCTTCCATTAACATTAATTAATTCCAATGCATCCTTAAGTGCAATATCAAATACTGATAATTCATCATTAACTGCAATTCTTAATGCCTGGAAAGTTTTTTTAGCTGGATGCCCACCTTTTCTTCTTGCAGCTGCAGGAATTGCTTCTTTAACTATGTCTACTAATTCAAATGTTGTTTCAATTGGCTTAACAGCTCTTTTTCTTTCAATTCCTCTTGCAATCTGTTTTGCATATTTTTCATCTGCATATTTAAATAAAATTTTAACTAATTCATTGTATTCATATGTATTTACAATTTCATATGCTGATAATGGCTGATTTCTATCCATTCTCATATCTAATCTCGCATCATGATTGTAACTAAAACCTCTTTCTCCATCATCAAATTGTGGAGAAGATACACCTAAATCAAATACAATACCATCTACTCTATTAATCCCTCTAAGATTAAGTTCATATTTCATATTTTTAAAATTAGAATAAATAATTGTAAAATTGTCAGAGATCTGACTCAATCTTTCACTTGCTGCTTTAATCGCATTTTCATCCTGATCAAAACAATACAAATGACCAGTTGTCAATTTTTCAAGAATCTTAGAACTATGTCCTCCACCACCTAATGTAGCATCAACATAAATACCATCTTCTTTAATATTTAAACCATCAATGGTTTCATTTAATAATACACTAATATGATGAAACATAATAAACCTCCTTCTAATCTTCTAATTCTTCACTAATTAAATCAAAATCATCTTTATTGTCTTCATAGAACTGATCCCATGTTTTTTCATCCCAGATTTCAACATAGTCTCCAACTCCAATCACAACACAATCTTTATCTAAATTTCCTTCAGTTCTTAAAGATGTTGGAATGTTAATTCTACCTAACTTATCAAACTCACATTTCTTTACTTTAGAAGTCACCATACGAACAAAAATACGATTCGTCTTCTTACTTCTAGGTAACGCCTGGAGTTTTTTATAATACTCATCCCAACCTTCTTCTGTATAAAGTGCAAGACATCCTTCGTGACCTTTAGTAACATAAACAGCTTTGCCACAATATCCACGAAAAACTGAAGGAATACTTAAACGCCCTTTCACATCAATACTGTGTCTAAATTCACCAAAGAACATCTCATCACCCACTTTCTTTTCCACTTTATAGCACATTATGGGTATGCTATACCACTATTATACACGAAACATTTTCCATTGTACACCACACAAATGCATATTCTTGTATTTTTTTGTAAAAAAAAATGTGAAAAAATAACAGTTTTTACCATCATTTTTTCACATTTTTATGTTTTATCAGATTGTGTTATTTCACACTTAAAAGACAAGTGGAAAACAAACCCATATTTTTACTTATTCTCTAAAAAAAGACAATAAAAAAAGCCCTTGAATAAGGGGCAGTTTTTATTTTACTTTTTTCCCGTTGTATGTTCCGCAATGTTTGCATACTCTATGAGATAATTTGTATTCTCCACATTCAGGACAAATTACTACTGCAGGTGCAGATAATTTATCATGTGTTCTTCTTTTGTCTCTTCTTGTACTAGAAACTCTTCTTTGTGGTACTGCCATAGGTACACCTCCTTATTCTCTATCCTTAAAATAATCTTTAAGCTTTGCAAGTCTAGGATCGATATAATCTTCATCCTTTTCATGCATTTCCTGTTCATTAAGTACTTTCCAGCCATTACCTTCAGTTTTCAAAGTTGCGCCTGTTTTCACAACACGCATTGGTACTTCCATCATAATCTCCTGGAAAATGACCGGTGTCAATTCTACTGTATCTCTTCTGGCTTCAACAACGTCTTCACCATCTTTAGATTTATAGAATGCAAATGTTACATTTGATTCAATGTTAAATGGATATTCTACATCCTCTAAAGATACAGCACATGGTAGAATCATTTGACCATTTACCGTGAAATCAACATAAAGCTGACGATTTTTTACATCTAATCGCCCATGTCCAGTTACGTGAACATCCTTTAATCCGTTGATTTGCGACAAGTTATGAAACACTTCACTTGGAAATGTTAACATCTCATCAAAATTAAAACAACCATCTTTTTGTTTTACAATCCATTGTAAATTCCACTTCAAAAAATATCACCCTTTACACCGCTACATGATTATATCTAATTTATGATTATATGTCAATGAAAAAATATGACAATTTCTTTTTATTTATCGTACTTTTTATGATAAACTATTGCTTGAGGTGATTGAATGAAAGTATTAGGAATAGTTGTTGAATACAACCCTTTTCATAATGGTCATATATATCATATCGAGCAAGCAAAAAAGCTGACTCAATGTGATTACACTGTTGCTGTCATGTCTTCTTCTTTTGTTCAAAGAGGAGAACCAGCAATCATTGATAAATGGCAAAGAAGTGCACTAGCCTTAGACTATGGAGTTGATCTTGTGATTGAACTTCCTTTAGTTTATGCAATGCAGAGTGCCGATTATTTTGCAAAAGGTTCTATTGAACTATTAAATGCAATCGGTGTTACAGATTTATGTTTTGGTAGTGAAGATGGGCGAATTGATACATTTATCGAAATCGCAAAACTAATTAAAGATCACAACAACGATTACAACATACTCATCAAAGATTATATGAAACAAGGTATCAGATATCCTGATGCATGTAATCAGGCTTTAAACAAGCTAGCACAAAAAGAAATTAGAACACCTAATGACCTTTTAGGATTAAGTTATGTTAAAGAAATCATATTTAACGATTATAAGATGAAACCTCATTGTATATTAAGAACAAATGATTATCACGGAACATCAGTTCATACAATCGCAAGTGCATCTGCTATTAGAAAAGCAATCTTTTCTCATACAGATTATGAACATGCTCTTGTTTGTAGTGATTTATATAAAAATGATGTTTATCGTTTAAATGATTTTTTCCCTTATTTAAAATATACTTTAATGATGAGTAGTATAGAAGAATTAAGATCTTATCATTTAGTTGAAGAAGGTTTAGAATATCTTTTAAAAACTAATATTGTTCAATATGACAATATGGAAGATTTTATCTCTTCTTTATTATCTAAACGATATACTAAACCTAGAATTCAAAGAATGCTTGTTCATATACTTTTAAAGAATAAAAAAGAAGATATAAAAGAGGCTATGAATATTGATTATATCAGAGTTTTAGCAATGAATGATCAAGGAAGAGATTACTTAAATAAAATAAAGAAACAAAGTGACTATAAAATTATAAGTAACTTCGCTAAGCATAAACATCCTGCTTTAAATATAGAATTAAAAGCAACTCAGCTTATTTCTTTATTATCTAGTCATCCAAAAGAATTTATCCAAAAAGAATATTCTAGTATTCCTTATAAAAGAAAGGAGTCTTTTAATGAGTGATATTGAATTAATAGAGAATATAAAAGAAATTGGTTTTTTATTATTAAAAAATGGTGCTGAAATTTATAGAGTTGAAGAATCTATCAAAAAAATGTGCAGAGGGATGGGATTTACAAATGTTGAAGTATTTGTTATTCCTACATTCTTTAGTATAAGTGTTTCATTAAGTGATGGTTCTCCTTATACCACAACAAAAAGATCAAGAAAAACAAAAGCACATTTAGATAATCTTTATACTTTAAACAAGCTTGTCAGAAAAATAAGCAATAATGAAATTGATAGAGAAGAAATCCCTGATCATATCAATTCCTTACAGAACCACCAATATCATCAGCCATTAATCCTTTTAGGATATATTATTTCAGCTGCTTCATTTAGTGTCTTTTTTGAAGGTGGAGTAAGAGAAATGATTGCTGGAGCTATTGTTGGTCTGATACTTTATATTGCCACTTATCTTCAAGAATTAGTTAATGTCAATAGTATCGCAAAAACAACCTTTTCTAGTATGATTTTATCAGCAGTGACAATTATATTTTATAAAATGAATTTTATTGATAATCCTCAATCTGTCATTACTGGTACATTAATGATTTTAGTGCCAGGAATTGCCATTACGAACAGTTTAAGAGATATTATTGGTGGAGACTTCGTCTCAGGTGTTTCTCGTCTAGGAGAGGCTATATTTATCGCTGCAAGCATTGCTGTTGGTGTTGGTGTAATGATGATGATTTTAGGAGGTGTCTAGATGGATTTATTTATTTCATGTCTTGCTGCCTTTTTTGGATGTTTTGGATTTTCATTCATTTTTAGAATTCATAAACATATTCGTCATTCTATTGCTGGTTCTGTTATCGGAACAATTGGATGGATTATTTATCTGCTTCTAGATTTTACACATAATGTTTTTCTTCAAAGTTTTATTGCGATGCTGTTTGTTGCTTTAGCTTCTGAATTAATGGCAAGAATATTTAAAGCACCTGCGACTGTATTTATTATGTTAGGGTTCTTCCCTTTAGTTCCTGGAAGTGGAATTTATTATACAATGTTGTATGCTGTTCAAGGTATGAATAGTTTATTTATAGAAAACTTAATTACAACATTTGGTATCGCAATGTCTTTATCATTTGCTATATTAATATCTTCAACATTAATTAATGTTGTAAGAAGAATAAAAAAAGGTCATTTTGACCCTATAGAATAAAAGGAGCTGAATTTCAGCTCCTTATTTTTTATCCTCTTAATACTGCATTATATTCTTTTTCTACTGTTTTTAAGATCGCATCCATTACTTCATTGATTGTTGCATCATCTAAAGTTTTAGTAGGATCTTGGAATGTTAAGTTAATAGCCACAGATTTTTTACCTTCTTCAATATGTTCACCTTGATAAATATCGAAAATCTGAGTTTTGCTAATTAAACGTTTACTTGCTTTAACAATTGATCTAACAACATCATATGTTGGAATATCTTTATCCATAACTAAAGCAATATCTCTGCTTGTTGATGGATATTGAGGAATTGCAGCAAATTTTAATGCTCTTGTTTTTAAATTTAATAAAACAGATAAATTTAATTCAGCTACATATGTATCTTTTACACCATATTTTTTAGCCATTTTTGGATGAATTTCTCCAATAACACCTACAATATCTTTACCCATTTTAATATATCCACTTCTACCTGGATGGAAATACTGATTATTTTCTTCTACTGGAGTTAATGTATATCTTGATTCATCAATACATAATTTCTTAAAGATTGTTTCTACAAATCCTTTAACTAAATAGAAATCAGCTTTTTGACTCATATGTAACCAAGGTACACTATGGTAATTACCTGAACAAGCAATAGATAATAATTGAATTTCAGTATTGTTAGAATATGTATTACTCATTTCATAAATACATACATCTTTATTTGTATGAGCATTATTATAGTTAATAACTTGTAATAATGATGGAATCATTGATTTACGTGTTACACTTCTTTCTTCTCCTAATGGTAATAATAATTTAACTTCGTCTTCTTTATGGAATAAGTTGAAATCATTAACTGTTGTTGGAGAAGTTAATGTATAAGTCATAACTTCATGTAATGATAAATCAGCTAATAAATGTCTGATAAATCTTGTTTTATCTTGTACATCAGTTAAAGCACCTTTTGTCATTTCCATTTCTGGTAATGATGAAGGAATTGTATCATATCCATACATTCTTGCAACTTCTTCAACTAAATCAGCTGCAACATTAATATCATTACGATATGATGGAGCAGTTACTGTAAATGTTTCACCATCTAATGTATATGGGAATTTTAATCTAGTAAAGATATCTTCTACTTCATCTGTTGTAATAGATGTACCTAATAATCCGTTTACTCTAGTTGTTGTTAAAGTGATAACTTTTGCTTCAGGATTATAGTCAGTTGTAACTGATTTATAGATTTCTTTAGCATCTGCTAAATCTTTTAATAATGAAGCACATCTATTTAATACTCTATGTGTACTTGCTGTATCAATAGCACCTTTAATATAATGTTGAGATGCATCAGTTAATAAATTTAAACGTCTTGCTGTATTTCTTAAAGTAGCACCATTAAATGTTGCAGCTTCAATAACGATGTTTACAGTGTTATCATCAATTTTAGTGTCATTTCCACCCATAACACCAGCTACACATCCGATACCATCATCAGTTGACACAATAACGTCATTTGCTAAGATTTCATATTCTTTACCATCTAATAAAATAGCTTTTTGTTCAAATCCAGTTTTAACAACAAAACCTTTTTTCACTAATTTATCATAATCATACATATGAATTGGCTGACCAGTTTCTAACATAACAAAGTTAGAAATATCAACGATATTGTTAATTGGTTTAATACCACTTGCCATTAATAAATTTTTTAACCATTCTGGTGATTCTTTTGTTGTTACACCTTTAACTAATTTAGCCCCAAAGAATGTACATAAATCAGTTTCAACATCAACAAAGATATCACTTTCTAATTCATCCATTTCAACATATTCTGGAACTTTTACTTCTCTATTTAATAAAGCTCCTACTTCATATGCTAAAGAGATCATAGCCATACAATCACTACGATTTGGTGTTAAACCAATTTCTAAGATTGTATCATCAAATCCCATGTATCCTAAAGCTTCTTGCCCAATTGGAGCATCTGCAGGTAATACATGAATTCCAGCTTTATCTTCTTCTTTTAATAATCTTTGATCAATACCAAGTTCAGCGATTGAACAGATCATACCATTACTTTCAACACCACGAACTTTACTTTCTTTAATTTTAAATCCACCACCTAAATCACATCCAGGTAATGCTACAATAACTTTTTGTCCTGCATCTACATTTGGAGCACCACATACGATTTGTGTAATTTCTCCAGGTGCTACTTCTACCTGACATACATTTAAGTGATCTGAATCAGGATGTGCAACTTTCGAATGAACATAACCAACAACTAATTTTGTTCCTGAGGCAAATGCATGCATCCCTTCTACTTCATGACCAATTGATGTTAATTTTGCTGCAACTTCTTCAGCAGAAAAATCATCAACTTTTACATATCTATTTAATAATTTTAAACTTGCTTCCATACACTAATCCTTTCTAGCAAACTGATTTAAGAATCTTAAATCATTGCTGTAGAAATTTCTAATATTATCAATACCATATTTAAGCATTGCAACTCTCTCTAAACCAATACCAAAGGCAAATCCTTGATAAACTTCAGGATCAAATCCACACATTTCTAATACTTTAGGGTTAACCATTCCTGCACCTAATACTTCAATCCATCCAGTATGTTTACACATAGGACAACCTTTTCCTTCACAGTTATGACATGAAATATCAACTTCAACACTTGGTTCTGTGAAAGGGAAATATGAAGGTCTTAAACGAATTTCACGTTTTTGACCAAACATTTTTTTCGCAAATAATTCTAATGTTCCTTTTAAATCAGCCATAGTTACATGTTTACCAATAACTAAACCTTCACATTGACTAAATTGATGTGAATGTGTTGCATCATCATCATCTCTACGATAAGTTTTACCAGGACAGATAATTTTGATTGGTCCTTCTCCTTTAGCAGCAAGCATAGTTCTTGCTTGTACTGGAGAAGTATGACAACGCATTAATAATGTATCATCAATATAGAATGTATCTGTCATATCTCTAGCAGGATGTCCTGCAGGGATATTCATTAATTCGAAGTTATAATGATCAGTTTCTACTTCTGGTCCTTCTGCTACGCTATATCCCATTCCAATAAATAAGTCTTCTAATTCTTCTCTTACCATTGATAAAGGATGAATACTTCCTAATGCTAAAGCACTACTTGGTAAAGTAATATCAATTTTTTCATTTTTTAATTTTTCATTCATTTCAGCTTCTTCTAAAGCGATTTTTTTATTTTCAATTGCTTGAGTTAATTCTTGTTTCACTTTATTAGATACTTGTCCAAAAGCTGCTCTTTCTTCTTGAGACATATCTTTCATAGATTTCATTGCAGCTTGCATTGGTCCTTTTTTACCTAAATAAAAGACTCTTAAATCATTTAAATCTTTTAAAGTTGTACAAGCATCAATTTTTGTTAAAGCTTCCTCTTTAATCTTTAATAATTCGTCCATAATTTCCTCCTTAAATAAAAAAATCGTTCCACATAGGAACGATTGAACGCGGTACCATCCTAATTCATAATCAAAAAGATTATGCACTTTATGCACATTAACGCAGTGCTTTACGGCGATGATTAGTCGCACTCCAAGGTGAATTCAATAAATTCATTGTAAGGAAACTTCCACCATATGTCTCCCTCTCTTATACAATATCCTTTACCTACTTGTCCTTATCAACGTTTTACCCTATATATTATACCAAAACAAAGCAATAAAACAAGTTATTTTTATCTAAAATGATACATAGTAATTGCTGCAGCAACACCAACATTCAAAGATTCTACCGATTGAATTGGAATATAAACTCTATGCTGACTCATATTTAAAATATCAGCACTTACTCCCTGACCTTCATTTCCCATCACAAAAGCCATTTTTTCTTTTCTTTCATAAGAATCAATATCACTTGCATTTTCTAAACATGTCGCATAAACATCAATCCCATTTTCATTCAATTCTCTTATCGCATCTTTTAAATCACAAATACATACATCTAATTCAAATAAAGCTCCTTGAGTTGAACGAATAACTTTATCATTATATAAATCCACACAATCATTTGACATAATTAGCATATCATATCCAAATGCTAATGCACTTCTCATAATTGTTCCAACATTTCCTGGATCTTGAACTCTATCTAATAATAAATATCTGCATCCATCAAGTTTTTCTAACTTATGTTCTCTTTTATAACAGATTGCCATAATAGGCTGAGGAGTCAATGTAAACGCTAGTTTTTTCATTACATCATCAGATACATAAATCACGTCTTCATCAAAACTATCAGATAAAGTTGTAATAATCGTTTTAATGCAGCCATGCTTTCTTGCTTCTTCAACAAGATGATATCCTTCCACCATAAACTGACCCGTTTCATCTCTATACTTTTTCTGTTTTAGTTTCATGATTTCTTTAATCGTTTCATTTTTTAATGATGTAATCATACATGTTTCTCCTTTAATCTTTTTATCAAACTCTTATATTCAGGTAATCGTTTTTCTATTTCTCTATAAAATAAAGGTGAATGATTATGCTCTAAAAAATGACATAATTCATGAACAATAACATAATCTATCAGTTCTTTTTCTATATGCACTAATGAAATATTAAAACTTACTCTATTTTCTTTATAATAACAGCATCCCCATCTGCTTTTATATTTCTTAATATCAATACGGGGCATATCTAAATCAAAATCATAACACAAATATCCAATCATTTTTTCAACTATATAATCATGTAAAATATGATATAAATATTGACTTAACGATTTATTCACATTAGAAGGAACAAATATCTGATCCCCTTCTATTTTACATTGTCCAATGTTTCCTTTTACCTCTACAATTTTATAAAGCTTATTAAAAATATAAATATATCCTTTATCTAAGTCATAATAAGGATTATATGAAGCAACCTTCTGACTTAAGCGATCTTTATATTTTTCTAAGCAATCTTCTATAAAATCTATAGATGTATTATATGGAGCACTCACTATAATGTCTCCATCTTTAACTCTTATAGAAATATTCTTTTTATTTTTATATATTAAAATATATTCTAATTCTTTATATATTCTTTTCATAATTCTCCTTGTATAATTTCAAATATATCACCCATATTAAGTAGGGGTGATATAATGCGAGAAGCTTTATTAGACAATCTTAAAGGAATGAACACTATTCAACTTAAAAACACAATAGATGATGGAATTTCATCTAAGCAAGAAACTATATTAGTCGGTCTTGGTGTTTTATTTGAATGTTATTACAATTCTTTAGACAATCATCAAAAAGAAGAATTTATTCATTCTCTTGTTTCTTTAATTTAAGACCTTTACCGGTCTTTTTTATTAATTGTTTAACCATTCTTATTGTCACTAAAACAAGTAAAAAGCATAAGTTATATCTCATAATATCAGCAATAGGCAAAAATAACGCCACTAATGAAACAGCCGCCATAATTCCTATATACTGATATGAAATCAATTCTTTTTTCATATCACAAATAATTTTACTTACTTCAAATAAAAGATAATCAAATACCCACATAATTAAAAAATAAGTTAAAGTAAAAATATCATTAACAAAGATTCTTCTTAATGCTTCAACAAGTTCACAATCATAATACTGCATTAAAGATAATATAAAAGCAAATAATACAACTAAAAATACACCAACGAAATTTCTTAACATATATAAGAAAGCTATATCTTTTTTCACATTATTCATAAGACACTTCCTTTACTGATTGAGATAAATCTAATTCAAATACAAAAGGTTCTTTATCATCTTCACTTTTCAACAAAGAAACAACACAAATAATATTTTTCTCTAATAAAGATCCTTCACTATAATATTCCTTAGCAGAAATCTTATTATCTAAAAAATCATCTGTTTTCCCTTTCATATGAATAAATCTGATTGCTTCATTGTAATCTTCTTCACCATCAGATTCCTGTACCATATAATCTATTTCCATATAAGGATATTTTTTACTTAAATCCTTTACATTTGAAGTAAAGACTCCAGTCTTTAACATAGAAGATGTCAGATAGATATTTTGAAGCATATAATCTTTATTCATTCCATTAAAAATCAAGAAAGGATCTATATCAAAACCAATAGTTTCTTCATAAACCACCTTTTTTTTGCGTGTTACTTTAATAAGCATTTCTCCGTCTTCTAAATCCTGAAGTGCAAAAGTTGACTCATCAAAAGGAATATCAATCACATCACTATTTTTCTTCACTTTAATTTTATGATCATATTCATGATTATGACTTTCAAAAGATAATTCTATCGTATCATTTTTTAAAATCATATTTTCTTTTAAAACATGAATTTTACCTCCACCATAATGCTGTTTACCATCATAGTAAAACTCATATCCTTCAATTAGAAAATCTTCATTTTCTCCTGTCATAAAATATTGTTTTTGATCCGGTTCTACAAATGTATGAAATACAAATTGAGGATACCAGCTAATTAATGTATATGTCACCATACTCATAAGTACTAATATAAGTATAAATTGATTCTTATTTTCTTTATTCATTTTCATCACCGAATTCATTATATATTTTTTTAATATAAAAGGAAAGACTTTTCATCTTTCCTTTTATGAACCTCCTAATGTAACTTCAATTGTTTTTGTTGTACCATTTCTATTAATAATCATTTCAATTGTATCATTTGCTTTATGACTATATAAAACAGATAGGAAATCTTTGTATTTTTCAATTTCTTTTCCATCAGCACTCACAATAACATCTCCAACCTTAATCCCTGCTTTATCTGCAGAAGATCCTTTTTGAACACTTGCTACATAAATACCTTGTCTTAAATTTGTATTAATACGATACATATATAATTCATATGATGAATATCCATCTAATGATAATGCTGAAATTCCTAATGTTGGTCGACTTACTTTACCTGTAGAAATAATTTCTTCTGCTGACTTAACAGTTTCATTAATAGGTAAAGCAAAGCCCATTCCTTCAACCTCTTCAGAAGCAAATTTCATCGATGTAATCCCAACTAATTGTCCGATACTGTTAATTAAAGCACCACCACTATTACCTGGATTAATTGCTGCATCAGTCTGAATAACTGTCATATCCCAATCATCTGTTCCATCATTATTTAAATCCACAGGAACATTTCTTGAAGGTGCTGAAACAATCCCTTGTGTTACAGTCCCTGAATATTCAATTCCTAATGGACTTCCTACTGCTAAAACAACTTCACCTGTATCTAATAAATCAGAATCACCAATTTCATAAACATGAACATCAAAATCTACATTCATTTTTAAAACAGCAATATCACCATACTGATCACTTCCAATCAGATCAGCTTTCACACTTTCTCCAGATGAGAAAATAACTTCAATTGACTGTGCTTCATCAATAACGTGATGATTTGTAATAACATAAACTGTTTTTCCTTCTTGTTTATAAACAACACCACTACCACTTCCAGCAGCTCTATTTCCCTGATATACAGCCACTCCTACAGTACATTCTTTTGCTTTTGCAATCACATCTGTCAAATCACTTTTGACATCATAATTCACATCTTTTATCTCATCTTTATCACTACTTACAGTCACATCACTTTTAATATATTCTTTTAATAAAAATGCATTGCATGATAAAGACAATGTTAATAAAAGCAATACAGTTAACTTAAATAATTTATCTTTCATAATAACCACTCCTTTATATTTACATTATATATAAAAATATATTTAAATTATTTTAAAACAATGTGAAATTATCAAATTGTCAGATACACTATATCTAACCTATTTGAACTTTATATGAATAGTATACATGAGTCAACCATTTTTATACATATATATAATAAAAAGGTATAACATATCGTTATACCTTTGGTTTTATATTAATTATTTGCTTAAAGCGTTTTTAGCTACTTCAACAATTGCAGTGAATCCTTTTGGATCAGCGATTGCGATTTCAGATAACATTTTTCTGTTGATTTCAACGTTAGCTAATTTTAAACCGTGCATTAATTTTGAATATGAGATTTCGTTCATTCTTGCAGCAGCATTGATACGAGCGATCCATAATCTTCTCATTTCACGTTTTAAATTTTTTCTATCTCTGTAAGCATATTTTAAAGAATGCATTACTTGCTCATGAGCAGTTTTATATAATGAATGTTTAGAACCAAAATATCCTTTGGCTAATTTTAAGACTTTTTTTCTTCTACGTCTAGTAGTATATCCACCTTTAACTCTTGCCATTGTTTCTTCCTCCTATATTAATTACCCTTGTAATCTTGATTTAATTCTCTTCATATCTGAAGGATGAACTAAAGTAGCTTTTGCTAAGTGTTTCTTTTGTTTATGAGTTTTGTTATGTGATAAGTGTGATACGTAAGCATGGCTACGTTTCATTTTTCCTGATCCTGTTCTTTTTAAACGTTTTTTAAGACCACTGTGTGATTTCATTTTTGGCATAATCGAATCCTCCTGTTTTATTTTTTCTTTGGTGCTAATATAGCTGTCAATGTACGTCCTTCTAATTTTGCTGGTTTTTCTACTACGCAGTATTCAGCGCATTCAGCTAAGAAGTCATCTAGTATTTTTTGACCAATTTCAACGTGAGCTAATTGTCTTCCTTTAAATCTCACTGCAACTTTAACTTTGTCTCCTTCTTCTAACCAGTTGATTGTTCTTTTTAATTTAACATTTTTATCATGAACATCAATTGTTGGAGATAATTGTGTTTCTTTAAGAGAAACAACTTTTGAATTCTTTTTCATTTCTTTTTGTTTCTTTTGTTGTTCAAAACGATATTTTCCGTAGTTCATAATACGACATACTGGAACTTGAGCTTTTGGAGCAACACACACTAAATCAAGTTCAGCTTCATAAGCTGCATTTAATGCTGCATTTCTTCCCATTACTCCTAATTGATCTCCGTTTTGATCAATCACTAGAACCTCTTTAAAACGAATTTTTTCATTTACCAAGTCATCAGTTGATTGGTTGTTATACTTGCTAATAATAGCCACCTCCTATAAATTTGTAGCACAAACAAAAAGTGAGTACATAAAGCACCCACCATTGACATTAAGATCGTTCATCTTAGTGACATAAGCCCAACAATGTATTCGTTCAGGCGAGAAGTAGGCACTTCTTCTTTCCACTACTTTTCATTTACTGCCTTATAATACATAAAATCATTGGATTTGTCAATACTTTTTAAAAATTTTATAGAAAGAATCTGGTGTTTTCGAAACAAATCTCATTTCTTTTAAAGTTATAGGATGTACAAACATAAGTTCATGTGCATGTAACCCTAATCTTTTAATTGGATTCGTTTTTGCGCCATATTTATCATCACCAATTAACGGATGATTGAGCGATGACATATGGACACGAATCTGATTCTTTCTACCAGTATCTAAACGAATATCCACCATTGTATAGTTTTTATTCGCTTGTATTACTTTATAATGCGTAATCGCTTTTTTGCCTTTCTGTTTATTTGTAATATAGACAACCTGTGTTTTACTTTCAGCAAGATAATTTTCAATTGTTCCTTTTGGTTTTTTTACATTTCCTTCAACAATTGCAACATATCCTCTTACCTTAACATATTTATTCCAATCGCTTGTTAATAATTCATATAATTTTTTATTTTTTACAAACATCAATATACCAGATGTATATTGATCTAAACGATGAACCATATAAATAGATTCTTTCTTCTTATCTCTAGTCTTCCGGAAGTAGTATCGGAATTGGGTGAATGATGGATATTCAGGAAGTAGCTTGCCGTCTATATCGGTGTACTTGGCTTTGAGTGTCATGGTATAGGCTGCAGTTAAGGTCTGCTTCTGTTGTGTATAGTAGTATTTATTAAGTCCCCATCGCATATTTTGCTCG
>JAZLDV010000100.1:0-14830 GCA_045614925.1 Coprobacillaceae bacterium
AAAATAATAGAAACGAAATAACAAAATAATACATTAATGATATGATAGAATGTATTATCTTACCCCTTTGTTGAAAGGGGGTATAATAAAAAACCCCTCCTTTGTGAGGAGTGGGTTAAGTTGTATTGGTGGACTGTTTCATACTAGGTAATCTACTTTGATTAGGAGTTACAACCCTGTACCTCTTCGGTCAATCATCAGTAAGTTGTAGGGGATTACGATATTAGTATAACTCTCGCTTACAACTATTATTACAACATTGCCTCTTTCTTTTAGAGTAGGATGTTGGAATAATCTATTTTGCTTTAAGCAGTTTCATTTCGCTGATAAATAATGACATACTCATTAGATCGGCGTATTTGTATGCATGTACATCGTATGTGTCTATTATATTATTAATTATATCAAGTGAATAAATATCATCCATATGTCTATACATAGCAAACATTTTATTTTTATTAACACATTCATTGTGATATTTTCTAATATATATTCCATCATATATGCAAAACCATTTATTCTTATCTATTTTATCAAATTTAAGCAACATCGATATTTTTCTTAATCTTGTTTTTTTAGGCTTAATTTGGCTTAAATCTTTACTAATAGCAGAATAGTTGGGGTCGTTCACATAATCGATTATATTGGCGTTATAAGAGCTTTTACGCCTTTCTTTGTATTTTTCTGTAATCGGCACGTTCCATACCATTGCATTTCTTCTCGTTAAAAATACCCTATTGTAATTATCTGGATGAGGAATGTAGTTATATAATGCACCTGTTACAGATGCACATTCACTTACATTGTTTGCAAGTAAAAAATTATAAACTGCATTATATTCTTTAATTCTCATTGCATCTCTTAAAATAGCTTCTTTGTAGATTCTATATTGTGCAACTGGGTCTCCAACACTTTTTACTTCTACACCCTCTGCCATTAAAAACTCATCCCATATAGTTACGATAAACCTTTTTATTAAATTTCCATTTTCATCTTTAGCACCTAGAAAATCGCAATCATACAAATTGACACCTTTCCCCTTTGAACCTGCAGATACTAAAGGATAAAACTCTATTAATTCTTTTCCATGATCATATACTATATTATTCTTGCAAGTAATCTCTAAATTGTATTTATGTATTAAATATGGGTCTATTGCTTTACTTGCGTGATTTGCCATCATTGCTTTAATACTATTATCTTTTAATCTAAAATAAAATACTTTTACATTTTCATATCCATATTTACGCTTTAATATTATAGCAGATTCAACGCTTATTACAGATTTACCTACACCACGTACTGCAGTGTATACAAAGTCTGTAATCCCTTTATTATTATAACTAAAAATATGATTTGTATTAAGATATAATCCGAGTTGTTTCTTTTTTTGTGTTTGCATAATGCTTCTTAATTTTGCTTGTTCTTCTTTTATACTCATACTTTTTTAAACACCACTCTTTTAGGACTATTACTAAAAGAAATAATAATATTACCATAAGAATATTCATTATTACCTATATAAGTAAATTTATTCATATCTATTTTAGTATATCTTCCATTCACTTTAGTAAGTTCTCTAAACTTTTTATAATATTTTTTATCCTCTTTTAAACCTTGTAATAAGTTTTCATGAGCTAAATCAACATATTCAGTGAAAACCCTTGAATATGAAGCTTTTTTTATTGCTTGGTCAACTGTGTAACCCTCATCCATATATTCTTTAATATAGTTTTTAAATAAAGTTTTTTTGCTTTGCTTTTCTAAAATTTCTCTATTACTTGCTAATTCTAATTCGCTTTCTGTAAGGATTCTATTATCTATAAATTCTTTGTTTGCCCTATATACTGCATCAAGATACCTATTAAGGTCTTTATATTTTGATTTGCTTTTTAAAATATTAAATTTTCCTAATTTCCTCATAGGTTTACCTCCTCTAAAATGCATAATTTAGGATTAAATTCAACAAGATTCCCCTGTGTTGGTAAATCATCTTTAAGAATATCCCAACCTTTTGGAAACCATTTTTTTGCTACACCTCTATAAGTAGGTGCTTTTAAATCCCATTGATATTCAAATTCTTTATAAGCAAAATATTTCCCATTATGTTCTTGTTTGAACTGACCAATATCATCGCCAAATTCTAAATCATTTCTTTGAGTTAATGAGACAATACTATCTGTATTGCAATAAATTGTATTTTCATCCATTGCATCTTTTATAACTTTGTTAGCATAAGAAATAATTCGTGATCTAATGAATGGATTAACTTTTTGATAATATCCAACACTAAAATTTAAAATATCTTTTGCTTTTTGCTTTTCAACTGTATTATTTAAGGATTTTTTTTTTCTTTTATACCAAACATCTATAAATTTAAGAAAAGGGCTTTTTACTTTTGGAAAGATAAATCTGCACCTTTTACCTATTTCTTCAGTGCAAATTAGTTCATTGTCTAGCATATAGAATCCAAGTTCATTTGAATTTCTAATAATATCATTAATTCTTGGTTCTTGACTGGTGTCAGGCATATCTTGTTGCATTCCATTTGAATAAGAGCTATTAATATCATAAGAATAAGCTCTTAATCTTTGATTTTCGTGCTTCTCATCATAATACAAAAAAGGTTTTGCAGATGCTAAAAACTTTTTGTCCTTATCATCCCATCCAAGCAGTTTTTTCCATATATCAAATTTTTCACTTTTTCTCAAATCAAATTTATCATTATGACCAAGATATTGCTTTACGATTCTAAAAGCATCTTGTCCTTTAATAGATTGTAACTTTCTATCTCCATCTTTACGACATGTATAAGTGCATACAGTTGCACCTTTTTTAAATGTTATTTTAAAGTTTACTTGATTATTTATATAACAAGCATAACGGATAAAATTTGAGGCTGCTTTTTCCCCATCTACAAGTAAATAATTTTTGCTTACGTATGCTAAAATCTTGTTCATTTCTTCAATACTGACAATCTTCTCTCTATTCCTTTTATACATAAAAAATCCCCCTTTCACCTACTAGCAACCAACAGCGTACGCATTGCCAGTAGGTTACTCGTTGAGGAAATACATATGGAGAAGATTTGCCAATCTTCAATTTCAATTATAAGCAATCTTTTCCATTTTGTAAAGTTTTTTATTTATCTTCTTTTAATACTTGACTTGTCTTTAATAAGACTATTACATCTGTATAAGTTTCTATTTTACTTATTAATCGTTGTTCTTCATAGTTTATTATATCTAATTGTAATTTCACTTCTGGTTCATCCATTTTTTCATAATTCTCTAAAAGAACTTTATTAAATGCTCTTTGTGATTTTATCATATCTATTTCAGCATTTTCTCTTTTTTGTTTTATTAATTCATAAATTTCATTAATTGTTCTTTTCATTTTCTAGCCACTCCTTAATTATTTTTAGTGTTTCATCATTAACTATTACATCTTGTCTTAAACTAATAATATATTTTTTATTACCATAAGTAAATTTTGTATTATCATCAACTTTAACGATATTTTTTAAGATACCTAATATTTCTAAATCTTTTAAAACATCCTTAAAAGCCTTTTTGTATTCATCCAATATTATTTGACAGTCATTTAAAGGCATAGGTATGCATGGTAAAAAATTATTTTCATCAAACCCTATACAAATATTCTCCCATTCTTTTCTAGTCATCTTTCTTTTCCTCCTTTAAAAATAAATCATCATAAGTTCCTGTAAGAAGTTCTTTAAATTTTTCTCCCATATCTTTTTCATATATTTTTTTGTCTAACCAGTAACGCATGTAATGACAAGGCTCACCAAAGCGATTTTTACTTGATTCAAAACTTTGATAAAATACAAAACATAATCTTTTTAGCTGCGAAACAATAGTAGCTAATTTTGTTATACCTAAATCTCTAAACGCATCTAAAGGAGTAATAGAACCATATAAATTTATATAATTAACTACTTTGATTTGTTGTGGTGTCATTTTTATTCCTCCATCTTATATATATAAAAAATAAATTCACATTTCATTCGGTCATCGTATCTTATTTTTATCATACCAATAGAATAGTTTTGGTAATCTTTTTGATAATAAATATTATTTTTAATTACTCCAAGTGTTCCCTCTAGTAAAATATCATCTGGATCATCATATTCTTCATTATATATATTTTTCCTTATTTCTACCCTACTACTATTGTGTTTTAATTCTTTTAAAAAATCTCCTAATAACATTTTAATTTCCTCCTTGATTGTTTTCCTCTTCTAAATTTTCTAAAAATTCTTCTAACCATTTACATTTACGAACCTTTTTAGGCTCTTCAATTGGCTCATCTACCTTTTTCTTTTCTAAAGGATTTTTTACATAATATAAAATCTTTTTCATATATAGAAAAGGTCTTTCTTTATCTACACTTAACATTGCAGCTTCTAATATAACATCTTCTCTTAAATGTTCTTCTTCAACCATATTAATTATAGTAAAATTCTCTATGGGGCTTAATGTTCTACCCCATAATTCTTGAATTTTGTCTAATAGTTCCAAATTAAGACAACTCCTTTATTTTGCAAGATGCTTGTTTTTTTGTTAGTTTTTTTGCTTCATTTTCTGGAAAACCTAATCCAACTAAATAGTTCAATTGACCTGCAGTTATTTTTTCTTCTTTAGGTTCTTTAGGTGTAGGATTTTTAGTGTTTTTATTTGGGTTTGGTGTTTCATCCGCAATTTCTTTTAAACCCTCTAAAATCCTTTTAAATTCATAAAATAATTCTGTTCTATCTTCTTCATCTTCTATTGTCCATTGAAATTCTACCGATTGAAAATCATATACCGCTTTACAAGTTGCAATGATTGGATAATTTTCTACTTTTGCTTTTTCACTCATTTTTTTATTTCTCCTTTAAATATAAATTTTGTTTGTCATACCATTCATTTTCAAAAAATAATAAATCTCTTTCAAGTTCATCTGATTGAACATAAAACTTTTTAATGCTATAAGTTTCATACCTTGGCTCTTCTTGTTTATCTAATATATATAAAAACATATATTTGGAAATTATACTTCTGTATTTATTAGCGTGAAATTTGCAAGGCTGGATATTTATGTGAAATTTATTATTTACTACTAATCTAAAAACATGTGATGGATTTTTACTTCTCACTATTAAATCTTCTACAAACATTTTATCCCACCTTTACTTCGTAGCTATGACACAAACAAATAAGTCCTATGTAACATTCACCGTTGTTAATACATACATTCAAAATTCTTTTTCCATCATTAGAGTAATCAATTTCAAATTCGTTTTCTAAATTACTGCTTATAAATATTGATTCTTTGTAGTTTGGAAATTCATTCCAATGTTTGTAAAAAAAAATTTGTTCGCCCTTTTCTAATTTTATGTACTCCTTTTCTTTAATACCATCTTTAATTATTTCTTTCTTTACCATATGTCATTCCTCCTTTGACAATTTTATTATAACATTCAAAAAAAAATATTGTCTATTTGTAAGCGTTTACAATATGTTATGCGATTTTTGTATAATTGTTATATATTTTGTGATATAATAAAAATAGGAGGAATTATTATGGAACAAAATGAATTAAATGAAAACGTAGTCGAAACAAATGATGCTCCAGGAAATGATAGTCAATATCTAATTGATACTATTAATGAAATGAAGCGAACAATGGTTAGCAAGGAAAAATATGACCGCCTTGTAGCTGAAAACAAAGGTTTAGCGGACGCCTTAAAAACTGGTCAACAAGTAACTCTAGTCGAGCCAGAAAAAGAAGTGGACATCGATGAATTAAGAGCCGAGTTATATGGAGGTAGTAGAAACAAGACAATGCCTAATATTGAATATGTTGAAAAGACATTACAATTAAGAAATGCATTGATTGAAAGAGGAGAACCAGACCCATTTATGCCAAATGGACATGATTATCAATACGACCAAAGAGACCAAGAAACTGCAAATCTAATTGCTGATACATTACAACAATGTCTAGATAGAGCACAAGGCGATAACAACGTATTTACTGCCGAGTTCTTACGTAATATGAAAGATGATACTCCGTTAAAAAATTTAAGAGGTCGTAAATAAAATAATTGGAGGAAAAAATTATGCCATTAAACACAACACCAAACACTTATTCATTTAATGTCGGTGCTGCTAATTTACGTAGCCCATTATTAAATGCAAACATTGTATACACTGCAATTTTCAATATGATCATATCTCAAACAGTGCATACAGGAAACATTAAAGGAACATACGGATCACTTGCTGAAAGATTTAAAGTAGATGGTTCAATGTATGGAGATTCAAAAATTTTTTATGCTACTAATGTATTAAAAAGTAGAGCCTGGAGTGGGGATTCTGAAGCATCTAACTTATTAGCTTTAAATAGAGCACCATCGCCAAAATCACAAGTTATTCAAATTAATCAAGCAAGAGTTATTGCCCTTACAGTCGATAATTATTTAACAAAACAAGCTTGGTCAACTCCAGATGCATTCTCAACATTTAACAATACAATGATTGGATGGATGGGAGACACAAAGAGAGTATATGAATCAAGATTAATTAATACTTTCGTAGGTAATACAGTTTCACAAGCTACTAGAGCAACAATTAATGTAGATTTAACTACTGCAGCAGGTTCTGCATCTTCTGAAGAAGAATCAAGAAGATTACAAGCACAAGAAATTGCATATGATGTTGCAAATTTACTTGTTGATTTAAAAGATACAACTGAAGATTTTAATGATTATGGATTCTTACGTTCATATGATGAAGATGATTTCTATTATGTATTTAATAGCAAATATGTAAACCAAATTACTAAACTTGATTTGCCAACTATTTTTCATAAAGATGGTTTAGTTGATAAAATGGGTAAAGATGTATTACCAGCAAGATACTTTGGTAGAGCAGTTACTGCTTCTGATAAAGGTTCTGGCAAGATTATTAATGCTAGTGATGAATACGATAATACTAAAGGAACTATTCGTTCATTAGTAGAAAAAGAATGGACAGTATCTACAACTACATATCATGTATTCCCAGGCGATGTATTACCTAATGGAACAACTATTGTTGCAAGTACAGGTTCATTTGATCCATCAGAAGTTTATATTGAAGATGATACAATTATCGCAAAAGTAATTCATAAAGAATCAGTACCATTTATGGGAGCATTCGAAACTAATACAAGCTTCTTTAATGCTCTTTCGCTTACTGACAACAGATACCTTATCTGGATGTATAGTGAACCAGTATACCTATATGACTTACCATTCTTAACAATCAAGAAAGTGTAGCATAAATTAAAAAGAGAGTGGGAAACTACTCTCTTTTTTCTTATAAGGAGGATAACATGAAATATAATATTTATTTATTAAGCTATAACAATTATAACAATAGACAAGTAAAAAAATTAGATACAATTAACGATTATATAAATGGAGGATATTTGTTAAGCACAATTCCTAATGTAAACTTTGAATACGCTGATGGAATTGCATCACAATTAATAATTAATAAACAATTTGTAAGCGTAGAACCAGATTATGTTTTAGTAGAAGATATTTCATCAAGAGTAGTCGATGGGCTTGGTAATTTAGTTTCAAGCGACTTTTCAAGATGGTTTATTATAGACAGCAATTTAATAAGAGGAAATCAATATCAATTTAGTGTTAAAAGAGATATATGGGTTGACCATTTTGATTTATGTATGAATAGTACATATTTTATCGAAAGAGGATATGTTAGTAATGCAAATGATTTAATTTTTAATAATGAGCAACAACAATTTAGCCAAATTAAAAAAAGTCAAGTAGAATTGAGAGATGAGACATATGGCCCTTGGATCATTGGATACATTCCGAGAGTTACTGGAAAAACATCTGATTTTACAATTAAAGGAAGTGCAAATACCGATGTAGAAGATATAACTGTAGCAGATATTACACAAGAAAATTGGTACCAATATACAACTAATTATGTAGCTAGTGACCGAGAAATATCTTTGCCTTATACTTTATTAGCATATATGCCTATAAAACATATGGGAAGTAATAATATTAGTTATCAAAAAGTTTTTTATGAAATAGATTTAAAAAATAAAATAGGTACAAATGATGAATTATATAGACCTGGACATTCCTATAGACCAAATGATGTAATGTATCCAGGAAGTTCCTTTAATACTTTATCAACAGGTGTAAAAGTTCAAGATAGAACAAGCAATCAATATAATTCAGATAAAACAGACTTAGGATGGTATTTAGAAAACACTATAAATTCATATAATGGAATACAAGTTGATACATATTCTTATTTAAATAGTTGGTGTAATAATATGAACAATTATTCATCATTATATGATCAAATGATGAATGGAATAAAAACAGGGCTTAATCTTAACGATAATATGGTTGATTATATTAATAATAATTTAAAAGGAAAATCTGTTAAAGATGTTGCTACTGGAAAAAAATATACTATATTAGTTGATGTTGTTGAAGAAATGGAAAAATTAACTATAAGCTCAGATTTAAATAGTAAGATAAGAACATTAATTCCTACAATAGTTACAACAGGTTTTGGTACAGTTCAAAAATTGGTTGATGTTGATTCCATTCAAAATTATAATTTGCAAGTTGTTTATCATATAAAAAAATATAAAATTAATTTACAAGAAACATATGGTGTACAAACAATTATGCCTAGAGATGATGAATCAAATGGCACTATACATAGAACTCATTTACTAGATGCTCCTTACGACATGTTTGCAATTCCTTATACTGAAAGATTAGCAATAAAAAGTGGAAATGATACTATATATCCTAACATCCAAGCTGGAATGGCAATTGCAAGTTCATTTGTAACATCATTAGGTGACCAAGTAGTTTATGATCTACAAATATTACCTTATTGCCCAGTAAGACAATTTATACGTAGTGATTTTTCATTTGACATAACTGCAGCAGATAACACTCAAGTAAGACCTATTGTTGATAGTGCTAACCAAAACATTATTCTTAATTATGTATTTTATTGTTCTAGCTCACAACTCGAAAATATAAAATTAAGAGATGCGAATAATAATTATCTACCTTATAGTATAGAAATAAGTAATTATAAATTAAGTTGTAATGTAGATACTTATAGATTATGTAGTCCTAACTTTGCTGCAATATTTGAATTTAATGCTGCAAAAAATGGTGGAGTTAATTATTTTGAGTTTAGTGCTAATTATAAGCCTTATATTCCATATATTAAGGTAAAACCTCACTTTGATAGATTATATGGAATAAATGCTAAAGATGCTAGAGGATTAATTTTGCAAGGAGATTTTAGCATTCCAACTATGAGTAATGCATGGACAAATTATGAACTTCAAAACAAAAATTATATGAATACATTTAACAGAGAAATTGATAGTTTAGAATTGCAAAATAATATAGCTGGAACTCAAGATGTTTTTAATGCAGTAAGTGGAACAATGCAAGGTGCAACTAGTGGAGCAATTACTGGTGGAATGACTGCTGGGCCTTATGGTGCAGCAGCAGGAGCAATAATAGGAGGTGTAAGCAGTGCTATTGGTGGAGGAATAGATATATATCATAATGCAATATTAAGAAATGATGCTATTGATAAAGCAAAAGACTTATTTAGATATAATATGCAAAACATTAAAGCATTGCCGAATACAATTAGAAATGTTGGATGCTTAACAACTGACAATTTATTAGTTCCACTTCTAGAATATTATAGTGCTAGTGATGATGAAATTGATGCATTTAACAAGAAAATTCAATTTTATGGGATGAGTATAATGAAAATAGGTATGATTACTGAATATATAAATCCAGAAGAAGAAACATTTGTACAAGGTAAATTATTAAGATTATTGCCTCCTACTGGTGTCAATAGCGAAGCAGATAATCATTTAGCTGAAGAAATAGCAAGAGAAATTAGTAAAGGCTTATATATATAAAGTAAAGGAGATTAAAGTATGGGAATTCAATCAAGTATTAATCAAGCACTTGCAACTGCTGGAGTAGCATCAACTGCAGCAAAGCATATTCAAAGTGAAAAAGAAATAAAAGATATTTCAAAACTAGAACAAGAAGATAGATTACAAAAAGAAATTGTAGATGTGGATAGGAGCACATTAAAATTACATAATGAAGAACTACAAAATAAATGGAATTATAGAGATTTATCTAGCCAAATGAGACAAGAAAAAGACTTATATAAAACTAGTAAAATGGATGAAGAAACATATATAAAATCTAGACAAGAGGCAATAAGACAACAAACTTTATTAAAAAAGCAAAGATTAGACTTTGAATTACAAAGACAAGAATTATCAAGAAGACAAAGTAATTTGCAAAAAAGACTTGATTTAATAGGAGGTAAGAAGTAGATGGGAAACAATAAAAATAATGCTAGAATTGCAAATGTTGACTGGATGATAAAAGCTGGAATTAATCCTAAAACTGGCTTACCTGTTAAAGCTGGATTAAGTGATCAAGCAGAATTAAAAGTAGCAATTAAAAAACAATTAAGAATTATAGATGAACAAGATGCAGTTAATAAAGGTAAATGGTATAATATTCCTTGCGACTTAACTAGTCAAGATTTGGAAAGAATGTTATACTATAAATATCAATTATGTTTCTTTTATAATAAGGATTTAGACCAATGTTTCTTCTTACCTTTTACATTATGTAGTAATGATGGTACTGGTTTAGATGTTTATGGTAGATATAGACAAATAAGGCCTATTTCATATGTAGGAAGTGCGGAGGATGAAAAAAAGCATAAAAACACACCTATTGAAGAATATTTAAGTAAATTACATCTAAATGTTAAATACTCACCAGTTTTACCAGAAAACCTTACTGAAGAGGATTTATACAACAGTGCGGTTATTTTACAAGACTATACTCCACAATATAGTAATATGTCTGGTATTCCTCGATATTTATTACAAGACCCTTTATTAGATGTAATGGCGGAGTGTATACCATATGCAAGAACAAATATGATTACTTCATGCGGTATTAAAGGTATAAGAGTTCAAGACACAGACCAAGCATTTAATGTTATAGAAGCTAATAATGGAATCAAAGCTGGAGCAATGAATGGAGAAGCATATGTACCTATTGAGGGAAATATAGAATTTCAAGAATTAACAGATAATAATACTGGTAAAGTTCAAGATTACTTCTTAACAATGCAATCACTTGACAATTATAGATTAAGCACTTATGGAGTAAATAATGGTGGCTTATTTGAAAAGAAAGCCCACGAGCTACAATCACAAGCAGATATTAATGGTGGTCAAGTTGGATTAGTTCAACAAGATTATGTTACTATTAGACAAAACTTTTGTAATATTGTAAATAGTATTTGGGGTTGGGGTATATGGTATGAACCAGCCGAAACAATTAGTCAAGTTGATGCTAATGGTGATGGTGTCTTATATGATAGAGATGAACAAGGTGAAAGTTCTGGAATAGAAAATGGAGGTGCAAATGATGATTCCGAGGTTTAATACAAAATTATTTTGCGAAATATGGAATAATGTAGATTCTTTTAAAAATGATTATAAAACATCCCCTTTATATGATTATGTTGCAGCTACACAAAGTACACCTGCACAACTAAATAATTCATTAACTGATGAAAATATTAATAAATTATTTTATTTATTATATGCAAGATATGGAAACAATCCGATTGCTAATTTAGATGAAACTCAATTCAAATTTAAGGTTTATAGTACAATATTTGAATATGGGCCAAATTGGCAAAAAGAACTAGATATTCAAAATAAATTAAGAAATTTAAGTGAAGAAGAAATGCAAAAAGGACAATTTGCAATTTATAATCAAGCATATCATGATGCTACTGAACCATCTACTAATACAACTGAAGAGCTAGGATATATTAACAATCAAAATACTAGTAGAATGAAAAAAGGCAAACTAAATGCTTATAATGATTTATTATTATTATTAAAAACTGATGTAACAAAAAGATTTATTGATAAATTTGCAAATTTATTTAAAAAATTTTTATATACTAAACCTGTTTTATTTGTAACAGATATTCAAGAAGAAGAAGGAGAAGAAGAAATATGATCAAAGATATTATTATTAATTATTTACCAGCTTTTGTTTTAGGATTTGTATTTGTTTTTTGTACTTTTAAATATATAGGTACATTTAAAGACATGTGCAATAGCATTAAAGAATGTAGCTCTTACAAAAAAATTGAAGATGATATGAAAGCATTGCTAAACGAGAACTATGATTTAAAGAAAGACAATAAGGAATTAAAAGAACAAATTGTGAATTTATTAAAAAAATTAAAAAAATTTAGTGAAGATTATGAAATAGAATTAAAACAAAAGGAGGAGTAATCCTATGAGTGAAATTACAAAAGGATATAAATTAAAGAGTAGGATATTCTTTTGGTTAGGAATCTTATTGACTTTTCTACCATTAATTATTTTTGGTATTGTTGGTTGCATAAATGGAAATATTGATATAACTAATAAATTAAAATTAGGAGTTTCTTTTGCATTTGCTATATTATTAACTGTAATGGGAGTAAAAAGCAAATATAATTGCAGAAGTATAACATACATTTTATTATTTGGATGCTATTTCGTGGTGAATCAAATATGGATTGTAATATTTACTGCTGGAGTATGTACTGTATTAGATGAATTTATTTGCAGCCCATTGCATAAATATTACCACGAAAAAGCGGTTATCAATAAGGAGATAGATAAACGTTATGATGTACAACAAAGAGAAGAGTAAAAAAACAAGAGAATTTATTAGTAATTCAAAAAATGGAATAGCCGTTGTCATATTATCAGTAATAGCAATGTTTCTTGTTCCATTGCTTGGATCATATCTTACAGGTCAATCACAATTTCCTCAAACAATACCAGAATGGATTCTATATTTTGCGTGTGCATTAGCAATTTCAATATGCTCATTATTTATATATCTAGCATTATTTAATCAAGGAAAAATGAATGTTAAAGATGAACCAGAATATTTAGAAGCTAAAGAATTGCATCTAAAAAATTTTAAAAGAAAAAACGGAAAAGATGTTATTCCAATAAACCCTTTTGTATGGGAACGTAATCAAAAGAGAAGAAAAGGATTATTACAAACAATTGGTATTTTCTTTGGTTTGCTTGGTTTAGGTTTAGCAGTTATAACTTGGAATACTAGCCAATTTGTAAGTGCAACATTGTCAGTAGTCATGTCTATTGGATTTGGATTAGTAAAAATGGCTGATGTTGAAAGAATGTGGACAGAGGGATGGCTAGAGTATGAACTATATATTGAAAAGCAACTTGATTTAGAAGAACAAGAAAATAAAGCAAAATTAGAGCTTTTACAAAAAGAATCAAGCAAAATACCAAACACTAATGAAAACACGCAAGAAATGGCTAAAAACTATGTATAATATTGCAAAAATATGCATAGTGTTTGGTATTGGTTTATTTGGTGAAATTTTGATATTAATAAATTGGATAAAGGAGAAGAAGAAATGATAAGAATAGGAGATAAAGAATTTAGAAATATTATTGAACAAGTAGAAAAAAATAAAAATGATATTACGACTATGCTTCAAGGTGAGGCTGTATTAAGTGAATTTGGAATTAAAGTTGTAGGAGAAGAAGCATCTTTAGAAGATTTACCAAGTGTTAGCGAATATAAAGAAGAAAATCCTAGTTGGGCTTATGGAGATGCTTATGCAATAGGAGAAGAAGCTCCTTATGAATTATATATTTTAACAAGAGCTAACGGAACACATGAAAGTGATTATTGGTTCAACATTGGGGAGTTTCCAATGCCTGGCCCACAAGGGGAGCAAGGCCCACAAGGGGAGCAAGGTATTCAAGGTGAAGATGGCCCACAAGGAGTACAAGGAGTACAAGGAGTACAAGGTATTCCAGGCCAAAGTATATTTAATGTTAATGAAATTATTTCGACTACTATAAATAATTATACTCAATTATCTAGTATAGCATTCGTAACATCTATGACACCAAAAATAAATGATATGGTAATTAGTTCTAATAGTATGATAGGTATTATAACAGGTATAGTCGAAACAAATTTTATTATAAAAACAATAGGTTCAATAAAAGGAGAAACAGGTGCTGCTTCAAATGATAAAGGCACATATATAACACACGTATTGCCTACACTCGATGATAGCATTTATACTTTATCATCTGGTAATATTGACAATATAAGCCCAGACAATATTCCAGTAAAAGTTAATGATCTAATTATTTATATTGATAGTAATGACCAACCTACAAGCGTTTATACTGTTGCTTCAATTAGCGGTACAACTTTAACACTATCAAAACAAGGAGACTACTCTAAAGGAAAGAAATTATATAGACATGTAGTGACTTTTGGAATTAATCCTTGGAATACTATTGTAATTGACAATGATAGTGACCAAGCTATAACAACTTACGCAGAAATAAAAACTTATCTTCAAGTTAAAGGCATAATTAACACAAGCGTGTCAAGTATTGCTGGTGGAAGTGTTTTAACGTGGTATCCAATTACTGGCACTAACGGAACAACACACAATATGGGTTTATATTATTGCTCTTCTACTGGTAATTTGGTAAGGTTATCAATTAACGGAAGCGGCACAGAAATAACAGGCACACCAACAATACACAATGATAAAGTTTTTGAATTATAGCCTAGCACCATATAACCCACTCCTCACAAAGGAGGGGTTTTTTATTATACCCC
>JAZLDV010000101.1:0-2777 GCA_045614925.1 Coprobacillaceae bacterium
GAATCAGAAAAATCTGTATCTAAAAATGCTTTTGTCTTAAAATTACCTTTTTACAGAGAAATTTCTATTGCTGATAATTTTATTAACGAAAATGATCATAAAGAATTATTAGCTATTCTTTCACATGAAATAGGACATTTAAAACATAAAAAGTCTTTTCTTGAATATTTAAGATTATTCATTCTAATCATCATTGGCTTAAGTATATTTATATTATTATATAGAGCAGATGAACTGATATATATAAATTCTTTAATATTAAAAGAGTTTAACTTAATAACATCTAACTATTATTTAACTGCATTTATCATTTTGCATTTAATTAAGCCACTTAGTACAATATTGAGCCTATTTAACACTTATCTTACACGTGTTCAAGAATATGAAGCTGATTATCATGCGATAAAACATGGATATGGAGAAGCATTAATTAAAACATTTAAACAAGTTTCACATGACCAGCTTATTAATGTTTACCCACATCCTATTGTAGAGTTTTTTGAATATGATCATCCTAGTATGTACAATAGAATTAAGTTTATAAAAAAACATCTGTAAAGATGTTTTTTTATTAGTTTTATATAAGACTAAATGATATAATATTTATAGAGGTGGTTAGATGCGTAATAAAGATAAAGACAGTTATAAAAAATTTTTATTTGTCATCAGTGTGATTCAAAAAAACAGTGATGAAAATCATCAGCTGACAACACAAGATATAATTCAATTCGTTGAAAAATCAAGTTATAATTTCCAAGTGAATACAAAAGCAATTAAAAGATATATTGATGATTATAACGATATATTTCAAGATCATATTATTGTTAATAAGGTAGGTCGTAAAAACTATTATTATTTTGCTGGAACAAGTTTAGATATTATGGAAGCAAAAGCAATTATGGATCTTATTTATAGTTCGGACTTTTTTACTCAGTTTACTAAGGACAATTATAAAGAAAGAATAAAAGCTATCTTTAGTTTAAATTATCAGCATTATTTTGATAAAAAAATAAATCTTGATATTAAAAAGAATGCAAATGATGTTGTATTTTATAGTGAATTAGAAAAAATCAGTGATGCTATATATAGAAAAAAGATGATACATTTTATATATTGTAAACCATCTTTGAGTCAATTAAATAAAAAAGAAGTGACAATCGCACCTATCGATACACATTTTTACAACAATGTTTATTATCTGATTTGTCAAGGAAATAAAAATAAAGAAGAATATGTCACATATAGACTGGATTATATTTCTAATGTCTCAATTGTAGAAGATTCTTCAGTAATCATTACTCATTCTCAGATTAAAGGTTATGAAGAAAAACTTTATCAGATGACATATATGTATCAGGAAGGAAATGCTGAATATATTGAATTAGAATTTGAAGAATGTGTCTATTCTAATATCATAGATAAATTTGGTAAAAATATTAATGCATATCCTTCTAAAGAAGGATATTACAAGGTACAAGTTAAAAATATTATAAACAGTACTTTTTATTCATGGCTGATAGGTTTTAATGGTAAAATACAGATTTGTGGAAATTCAAATCAGGTAGAAAAATTCAATAACTTCTTAAAAACATTTATAAGGGAATAGATATCTATTCCCTTATTAATTTTAGTTGTCTGCATGCATATAAGATGCCATCATCTATATTATCTTTAGTCACAAATGTTGCTCTTTCTTTAAGTTTTTCACATGCATTGCCCATTGCGACATTTGTCCATTCATCTTTAAACATAATCAGATCATTGTAATCATCACCAAATACAACCACATCTTCTTTATGTCCACCTACTATTTCTAGCATCTTATATATACCTTTATCTTTTTTATCATGCTGTATATAAAGATAATCCCCTAAAAATCGTATATATCCTAAATCATTTAAATATGTTAAAAGATGCTGTTTATCTTCAGGGATAGATATATATATTTTAATAAATTCTTTAATATCTTCATATTGTCTATCTTTATCATAAATATAACGAGTAGGTTCTTTTCTATATCCCATCTGTTTAATAAATATCTCATTTTTCATAAAAACATCTATACTATTATTTTCAGATATTAATACTCCATATCCTAATTGTTCTGCTTCTTTAATTGTTTCTAATGCTTTTTTATAGTCTAATGGTTCATTGTAAACAATTTTATCATCAACCATTAATGTTCCTCCACCATTAGAGACAATATGATGTATACCAAGCTGTTTTGCCATATCTAAACTTTTATAGTTTGCTCTTCCTGTTGCAATAGCAACAAAATGCCCTTCTTTTTGAAGTTTATGAATTGCTTCAATTGCACTTTCAACAGGTTTTCCTGTTTTTTTATCTGTAATTGTTCCATCTATATCAAAAAAGATATATTTCTTTTTCATCCTTATCACCTCTATCATTATTCTAAAAGTATTACTTTTTATTTTCAAGTGCTATATAAAATAAATAGACATGTATATAGGAAACAAACAATCCTACAACCCCAAAAACATAAAGATGAATGATAGTTGATATAAACAATAGAAACAATGATACATTCATTTGTTTTTTCATCAAATAAGGCTCTAACAGTTCTCTTATGATTATTAGCATAAAATACAACAAAGTAATATAAAGGGCATTTAAATACGATTTATTTAATATTTGAAGTATGATTAAAGGTATAAGTATAAATCCTATACCTATAACAGGAATTATATCTATTAAACAGGTTATAAGAGAAATTGATAAACTATATTTCATATCTAATATATATAAACCAATAGATA
>JAZLDV010000102.1:0-2212 GCA_045614925.1 Coprobacillaceae bacterium
TTACAATATGGCATACAACTACATATTTTATGGATTATTCACAAACAAACGCATAGAAAGGATGATATAAATGGGAAGAAAAAGAAACATTCGTCCTGATAACCTAAGATTTATTGATTCAGCTTTATGTAATGATGATACATATTGGGATTATTTAAGACGTATGAAGATGGTTGCTTTATCAATGTTTGAATGGAAATTACCAAAAGGTATGGATTCACGTTACTTAGAAAGATCATTATATTATAAAGGAATGGCAACAATGTTTGAAACTCCTGAATTTGGATTTATTAATACACAATGTTCTTCTAATGGATATTTAAATATATATGGTTTACCTTCTGCACTAAATTGTAATACCTTTAATGGCTTACATTGGTATAAAAAGTTATTTACTAGACTAGGTGAAACAGAAGAAGTAATACAAAAACAACGTGAAGAAGAATGTGTCTTAGTTTTAAATGATTGGGAAGGAATGCCTACTGCATTTACTATCGAACAATTTGCTTATCGTATGTATCAAGCTCAAAGAACTGCAGATGTTAACATGTCAGCTCAACGTACTCCAGTAATGGTTGTATGTAATGATAAACAACGCTTAACAATGCAAAATTTATATAGTCAATATGATGGTAATCAACCATTCATATTCGGTGATAGTAATGCTAATATTAATGAAAATTCACTTAAAGCATTAAAAACTGATGCACCATATATTTGTGATAAAGTAACAGATTATAAAAAAGAAATCTGGAATGAATTCTTACAATTCTTAGGTGTTAACTCAATATCAATTGAGAAAAAAGAAAGATTAATAACTGATGAAGCTAATCAAAATAATGAAGTAATAAACCTTTACCTTCAATCAAGACTTGCTACACGTCAAAAAGCATGTGAAGAATTTAATGAACTTTACGGTTTAACTGGTGATGATGCTATTGAAGTTCGTGTACGTTCAGACTTACATAACATAATTAAAAATGCAGAATCAGTTATATTAGATGAAAAAGAAAAATTACTTGAAAATGAAATCACAGAAGAAGGTGATTTAAATGAGTAAATATACTTTTGAATTAAGACGTTTATTTGATTTCTATACACGTGAAACAGTTGAAGGATGGTTTAAAGATTATGAATTAACTGATTATTTAACAGAAGATGAAATTGAAGTTATTACAGATCGTGGTACATGGAGTAAAGATAAACTAGCTAAAAAGATAGTTGACCATTATTTAATGCGTGAAATTGGATTTGAAACACCTTATTTATTCCAGCATTATGTAAAAACTACAATGAATGAAATAATGGAACAAAAATTACCTTTAATATATAGTGCTAGTATTGAATATGATCCATTAATAAATGTTGATTATTCTGAAACATTTACAAGACGTATTGATAATACTGCATCTGGTACTGATTCATCATCTGGTTTAACAATTAATAGTGATACACCACAAAGTCAAATATCAAAAACAGAAATACTTACAGGTAAATATGCTAGTTCTACACAAGCTGGTGAAAACTCAGCTACAACAAGTACAACTGGTGCAACTGAAGAAGGAAGTACAAAAACTGTTAAAGGAAATAGTGGTGTATCTGCTACAGCTCAAAAAATGATTGAACAATATAGAAAAAATATTATTGCTATAGATAAAGAAATCATAGACGAATTAAATGATTTGTTTATGGGACTTTATTAAAAAATTAGAAAGGAATGATAAAAAATGGCAATAGAAACAACTACAAGTGTTGATGTTAAAACACTTCCACCATTCAAAAGATTTATAATGACATTAGGTGCATTACCTACATCTTATTTAGAATCAATGACTTATGCTGAACTTGTAATGTGGTTTTGTAATTTCTTACAAAATGATGTAATACCTACTGTTAATAATAATGGTGAAGCTGTACAAGAATTACAAACATTATATGCTGAATTAAAAGCATATGTTAATAATTATTTTGATAATTTAGATGTTCAAGATGAAATAGATCATAAATTAGATGAAATGGTTGAAGATGGAACATTACCTGAAATAGTAAGTGAATATCTAAATACTCAAATAGATAAAATGAGTAAAGTGATTGAACCTATACAAGCTGGTTATCAAATAGTAGCTCATAGAGGAGCATCTTATGATGCACCAGAGAATACAATTCCAGCTGTTAAAATTGCATCAGAACAAGGTTTTGATTATACTGAATG
>JAZLDV010000103.1:0-13249 GCA_045614925.1 Coprobacillaceae bacterium
AATAGGTGAAGAAGTTAATGAAGCATGGGGAAGTGGAGTCTATATACATATAGGAGATAAGATAACTTTAAAAGATCTTCTTTATGGTGTGCTTTTAAGAAGTGGGAATGATGCTTGTATGACTCTAGCAAAAAATGTAGCGGGTGATGTAGATAAATTTGTTGATATGATGAATAAAAAAGCAAGTGAATTAGGGATGAATAATACTCATTTTTCAAATCCTACAGGACTAGATGAGGAAGATGATGGAAATCAGTCCAGTGCTTATGATATCGCAGTATTAATGTCTTATTGCAGCCAAAATCCTATCTTTAATGAAATAGTAAGTAGTAAAGAGTATGTAAGGGAAGATGGGAATGGGAAATGGCATAATAAAAATAGATTGCTTAAAGAATATAAATATTGTGTGGGTGGTAAAACTGGTTTTACGACTAAAGCAAAAAGAACTTTGGTAACAAGAGCTATCAAAGATGGGATGTCGCTTGTTATTGTGACATTGAATTGTGGGAATGATTTTGATTTTCATAAAGAAAAATATGAACAATGTTTTGATATGTTAAAAAAGCAGATTGTTTTAAATAGAGGAATATATAATTACAAGGGACATAGTTTTGTAATAGATGATGATATATTTTACTATAAGAAAAGTGATGTGAGTTATTTTGTTCATGATAATCAGATTGATCTGTTTGTGGGATATAAGAAAATAATGAATGTGAAAGTTATACATCCATGTTTATCTGTTCTTATATATGCATATATATTATTAGGTGATTATTTTGGATAAAGTTTTTAAATATGGAATGCTCATATTTCTGGTTATAGGAATATGCACGAATAATACGAATAATATGATGGATGGAATAATGAATGCTCCTAAGGCTGTTTATGATTTAGTATTAACTCTTATTTTATCTGCATGTTTATGGGGTGGATTTTTAAATATTATTGAAAAAAGTGGTTTTATGAATATGTTTTCTTATATTTTAAAACCGCTTTTAAAATTAATATATGGGTCTATTATCAATAATAAATCGATATATAATTATTTGTCTTTAAATGTATTGTCTAATCTAATAGGGTTAGGGACATTATCTTGTGTGAGTGGGATTCATGCGTTTAAAGAAATGTATAATGAAAAAGGCTATGTATGTAGAGAAATGTTAACTTTGGTTATATTTAATAGTGCTGGATTTACTTTATATCCTGCATCGATTATTATGCTTAGAAAATCTATGGGATCTATTTTATTATATGAATTTTATCCTTATATGATTGTGATAAGTGTTGTTGTATTAATATGTGGTCTTATTGTACAAAGAGTGATTGATCATGAATAAAGTTATGATTGTATTTTTATGTATATTATTTATATATTGTGTTTATAAAAAGATTAATGTATTTGAATTATATATAGAAGGGGTTAAAAAATCATTGAGTCTAGTTATACCTATTTTTACATCAATGATGGCTTTTTTACTATTTGTTACATTATTAAAAGAATGTGGACTTATTCATATACTAAGCACATGTTTTTCTAATGTTATTCCTATACCTGTAGAATTATTACTTATAGGAATATTAAGACCAATAAGTGCAAATGCAGCATTATCTTATTTATATACAATATATAATCAATTTGGTGTAGATCATATTTATAGTTTATTTGCGACACTTATACAATGTTCAAGTGATACGACATTTTATGTTGTGACATTGTATTTTTCTTCTATCCATATAAATGATACTCGATATGCATTAAAATTAGGAATTTTTATGGATTGTCTTGCATTTATTATCGCATTTTTATTTTTTTTAAAAATGATTGTTTAATTAAAAAATATGTGTATAATGGTGTAAGGAAAGGACGTGATACTGTGGAAAGACTACAAAAAGCAATTGCTGCAAGCGGTTATACTTCTAGAAGAAAAGCGGAAGAATTAATTGCACAAGGAAGAGTCAAAGTCAATGGTGAGGTCGTAAGTGAACAAGGATTTAAAGTAAAACAAGGTGATTTGATTCAAATTGATGGAAAACCATTAGAAGGGGAAAATAAAGTTTATTATTTATTTTATAAACCAAAGAGCTGTATTTGTACATTAAGTGATGAATTAGGAAGAACAACAGTTATTGATTATTTCCCTGAAGTAAAAGAAAGAATTTATCCTGTTGGACGTTTAGACTATGATACAACTGGAGTATTATTAATGAGTAATGATGGTGAATTTGCAAATCTTATGATGCATCCTTCTTCACATTTAGAAAAAATTTATGAAGTTACACTTGATGGTTTAGTAAAAGGTGAAACATTACACAAGTTAGAAACTGGTGTATATTTAGAAGGGGTAAAAACATTACCTTGTAAAATTAAAGTCACTGGTAAAGATACTGAACATAAAACTACTATGTTAATGATTAAATTAGTAGAAGGTAAAAACAGACAGGTTAAGAAAATGTTTGAAATGATGGGTCATAAAGTTAAAAGATTACATCGTATCAAAGTAGGGATTATTGATCTTAAAGGATTAAAACCTGGTGAATATCGTATGTTAAAACCTCAAGAAGTTAAAGATTTAAAGAAATTAGCAATGACTAAAAAACAAAACAATAAATACAAAAAATAGTATTCTAGACAAAATCATAATTGATTTTGTCTTTTTATTTAAATATTAGTAAATAAAAAAATCCCTTAAAGGGATTTTTTATTTGGATTATTCTTTTACGATTGCAGCTACAGGGCAAGCAGCTAAAGCAGCATCAGCATCTGCTTCTAATTCAGCAGGTACATCACCCATGATGTTTTCAGCTAATCCATCAGCATTTAAATCAAATACGTCTGGGCATACAGCTGTACAAGCTCCACATCCAATACATCCGTCTGTTACTTTATACATAATTTATTCCTCCTCTAAAATTATATGTATACATTATAACCTATTTAGAATAAATTTTAAAGTATATTTTAATAATTTGTAAGTTATGTTATAATGTTATGGGTGATATTATGGAAAATGAAACTAGAATGAGTAAATATAAAGAATTAAGAGAAAAAATTAGAGCAGAAATGGATATTGAGCAAACTTCTCAATTAGAAAAAGAAGAAGACGATGATTATCTTGGATTTATGGTAAAGACATATAATGATATTACTTATGATAAAGATGATGAATTTGCCGCACAAAAATATGATGCTAAAATGGAAATCTTAAATAAAATTAAACAAATGAATACAGAACCAGTTAAAGAAAAGAAATCTTTCTTTAAAGAAAAAAATAAAGAGACTTCTGATTCAAATCATAAAAAACTATCTTTTTTAGAAAAGTTAGCACGTTTATCTTCTGAAGAAGATAAAGAAAAATTAAAAGAATTTCAAAAAGAAGAGAATGAACAATTAATCAAAGAAGAACAAATTACTGAAGAACCAGTGGAAAATATTATAAAAGAACAATCTGATGTAAAATCAGAAGATGCAGATATGAATCATTCGTTATTAGATTTTGTATCATTATTAAAAAAAGATGATATACAAAAAGTAGTAAAAGAAGATAAAATGAATGAAGTCAAAGAAACTGATAATGAAGAATTAGAAGAAGATGAACCAAGAGATATAACTGATTATATTATTATCGGGTTAATGATCGCTCTTGTTGCTATCTTTTTATTAATTGTTAAACAGATGTTTTAAAGGAGGACCAATATGTCAAAAATTACAATTGCGATTGATGGACCAGCAGCAGCTGGTAAATCTACTATTGCTAAATTAGTTTCGAAAAAATTAAATTATACATATATTGATACAGGTGCAATGTATAGATGTGTAGCTTATTATAGTTTAAAAAATAATATTGATCCTAAAGATGAACAAAAAGTGTGTGCATTATTAGGTGAGATTTGTATTGATATGAGACCTGATGGAACTATTTATTTAAATGAAGAAAATGTTTCATCGCTAATTAGACAAAATGAAGTGTCTATGTGTGCAAGTACTGTAGCTTCTTATGGACCTGTAAGAGAATTTTTAGTACAACAGCAAAGATTAATGGCTAAAAATGGTGGAGTTATCTTAGATGGTAGAGATATTGGAACTGTTGTTTTACCAGATGCAGAACTTAAAATCTATCAGATTGCAAGTATAGAATGTAGAGCTATTCGTAGACATAAAGAAAATATCGAAAGAGGAATTGAATCTTCATTAGAAGATATTAAATTAGAAATTGCAAAAAGAGATGAGCAAGATATGAATAGAGCAATTTCTCCTTTGAAAAAAGCAGAAGATGCTGTAGAATTAGACACATCTTCTATGACTTTAGATGAAGTTGTAGATGCTGTGATGAAATTAGTAGAAGAAAGAATTTAATAAAGGATGTGAATATATGATAAAAGGTGTTGTTGCGATTGTAGGTCGTGCAAATGTAGGAAAATCAACGATTTTTAATCGTATTGTTGGTGAAAGAGTTTCTATCGTAGAAGATATTCCAGGTGTTACTCGTGATCGTATTTATGCGAATGCAACTTGGTTAACAAGAGAATTTAGAGTTATTGATACAGGTGGTATCGAATTAGCAGATGCTACTTTTACAGAACAAATTAAAATGCAAGCTGAAATAGCAATTGAAGAAGCGGATGTAATTTTATTTGTAGTTAATGGAAGAGAATCATTAACTAAAGAAGATACATATGTTGCTCGTATGCTTCAAAAAGCAAATAAACCTGTTGTTTTAGCTGTAAACAAAATTGATGATAGTCGTTTTATGGATAATATCTATGATTACTATAGTTTAGGAATTGGTGAACCTATTCCTGTATCAGGAAGTCATGGTATTGGTATTGGTGATGTTTTAGATCAGATTATTCAATTATTACCTGAAAAGCAAGAAGATGAAGTGACTGATGAAATTCGTTTTTCAATTATTGGAAGACCTAATGTTGGTAAATCATCTTTAACGAATGCGCTTTTAGGTGAAGAACGTGTAATTGTATCAGATGTAGAAGGAACTACTAGAGATGCAATTGATACTTCTTTTGAAAGAGATGGACAAAAATATAGAGTTATCGATACTGCAGGTATGAGAAAGAAAGGTAAAATATATGAATCTGTAGAAAAATATTCAATTTTACGTGCTTTATCTGCTGTAGAAAAAAGTGATGTTGTATTGGTTGTAGTTGATGGTGAACGTGGTATTATTGAACAAGATAAACACGTTGCAGGTAATGCACATGAGGCTGGAAAAGGTGTTATCTTAGTTGTTAATAAATGGGATTTAGTTCAAAAAGACGAAAAGACAATGCAAAAAATGGAAAAAGAATTAAGAGAACAATTTAAATATTTAGATTATGCTCCAATTGTCTTTGTTTCTGCAAAAGAAAATAAACGTGTTCATTTATTATTACCTTTAATTCAGGAAGTTTATGAAAATAATAGAAAACGTGTTGCAACAAGTGTATTAAATGATATTTTAATTGATGCACAGACAATGAATCCAACTACGACATTTAATGGTGGAAGATTAAAAATTTATTACGCTAACCAAGTGGCAATCTGTCCTCCAACATTTGTATTATTTACAAATGATCCACAATATTTACATTTCAGTTATAAGAGATATCTTGAAAATAGATTGAGAGATGCTTTTGGATTCGAAGGTGCTCCAATTCATATTATTTGTAGAAAGAGGGATTAGTATGAGTAAAGTTGCTATTTTAGGAACAGGAAGCTGGGCAACAGGATTAGCTAGAGTTTTAAATGATAATGGTCATAATGTTTTAATGTATGGTATTGATCAAAGTGAAATTGATGATATTAATATTAGACATTGTAATTATAAATATTTTAAAGATGTTGTATTAGAAGAAGAGATTGAAGCAACATCGTCTTTAGAAGATACAATTAAAGATGCATCTTATATTTTAATTACAATTCCTACACAATTTGTAAGAAGTACATTAGAAATGGTAAAACCTTTATTAACACAAAAAGTAACTATTGTTAATGCAGCAAAAGGATTTGATATGAATACAAATATGCGTATTTCAGATACAATTAGAAGTGTATTTAATGAAGATGAAATTAACCCTGTTGTTTCATTAATTGGACCTTCACATGCTGAAGAAGTTGTTTTAAGAATATTAACTGCTGTATGTTCAGTATCATTAGATGAAGATACTGCTAAAGATGTACAAAAATTATTTAGTAATGGTTATTTTAGAGTTTATACAACAACTGATGAAATAGGAGCAGAATATGGTGCGGCTTATAAGAATGTTATTGCTGTAGCATCAGGAATTATCGCAGGATTAAAATATGGTGATAATACAAGAGCTGCTTTAATTACAAGAGGATTACATGAAATGTCTTTATATGGTGTAGCTAAAGGTGGACATAGAGATACTTATTTTGGTTTAACAGGAATTGGAGATTTAATTGTTACATGTTCTTCAGTTCATTCTAGAAATTTCCAGGCAGGTTATGAAATTGGTAAATGCAATCGTGCGATTGGGTTTATGACTCATAATAAAAAGACCTGTGAAGGTGTAAGAACTTGTAAAGTTATTCATGAAGATGTTAAAAATAATAATTATGGAATAGAAGTCCCTCTTGTGGATGCTGTTTATCGAGTTTTATATGAAAATGCTATTCCATCTGATGTAATAGATGAATTAATGAGTAGAGTATTAAAATCTGAACAGATTTAATTCTTATGCATAATATATCTTAGGTGATAAAATGAATAAACATGACCGTATTTTAGATAAAGTATCTAAAAAAACGAATGTCTCTAAAAATGATATTCTTTCATTAGCTCACGATCTTCAAAATAAGAATTTGAGTAATGAAAAGGATATAGAAGAATTTGTTTATAAGGTTTCAAAAATGGCAAATAAAGAAGTTATGCCTGAACAAATGAAAAAGATTGTTTCGATTATACAAAACAATCAGGTGCCTGAAGATATTGATCACATGCTTTAAACGACAAATATTTATTTGTCGTTTTCTTGTATGAGGAGGTGATATTGTGTGTGATTTAAAATTGTTAAAAACTACGCAAAAAAGAATAGAAATATTAAATGCTATGAATATTCATACATTATATGACCTTATTACATATTATCCTTATAAATATGATGTTATTGAGGAAACTTATCCTAATGAAGAAAGTGATCGAATTATTATTGAAGTCACTATTGTTAGTGGTACAAAAGTCTTTTTTAAAGGACAATTGTCTAGATTGTCCTTTATAGGAGAAGATAAATACGGAAAGCAATATAATATTACTATATTCAATCGTCATTTTATAAGACAATATCTAAAATTAGGTGAAACTGTTACAGTTATAGGGAAAAGTCATGGTTCTTCTATTAGCGCAACAGATATTAAATTAAAAAGATTAGAAGAAGTTAAAGGGATAAAAGGTGTATATAGCTTAAAAGAAGGAATAACTCAAAAATCTTTTGAAGGTTATGTGAAAAAAGCGTATAAACTTTTATATGGAGAAATAGAAGAGTTTGTAAGTGAACCTTATATTATTAAACATAAGTTAGTTCATGAAAAAACAGCTCTTTATATGGTTCATTTCCCTGAATCATTAAATGATGTAAAAGAAGCGTTAAGATATTTGAAATATAAAGAATTTCTTTCTTTTCAATTAACAATGCAGCTGATTAAAAGAAATAGAAATAAAGATATAGGAATTAAAAAAGATATTGATTTAAAATTGTTTCAGGAGTTTGTATTAAGTCTTCCTTTTGAATTAACTGATGATCAAAAAAGATGTGTAAAAGATATAGTTAATGATCTAATGTCACCTACTATGATGTATAGATTTATGCAGGGAGATGTTGGAAGTGGGAAAACTGTAGTTAGTGCATTAGGGTTATATGCTAATTATCTTGCTTCTTATCAAGGTGCGTTAATGGCACCTACAGAGATATTAGCAGTTCAGCACTATGAAACATTGAAAAAGTTTTTTAAAGATACAAATATAAAAATTGCTTTATTAACGGGATCTTTATCAATTAAAGAGAAAAATGAAATATATAATCGATTAGAAAACGGAGAAATAGATATTATTGTAGGAACGCATGCTTTATTTCAAAAGAAGGTTACATATTCAAATCTAGGATTTGTCGTTACAGATGAACAACATAGATTTGGTGTAGAACAAAGAAAAGCATTGAAAAATAAAGGAAAACAGGTTGATTTCTTAGTGATGAGTGCGACTCCAATTCCTAGAACACTAGCACTTTCTTTATATGGAGATATGGATGTCTCTACAATAAAGACAATGCCAAGTGGAAGAAAAAAAGTGATTACAAAATATATTTTTGGTTCTTCTATGAAACCTATTTTATCTCATCTGATAGAGTATTTATCTAACGGTGGACAATGTTATGTAATTTGTCCTTTAGTTGATGAAAGTGATGTTATTGAAGCAAAAAGTGCTATACAGATTGCTTCTGCTATGCAATCTTATTTTAAAGACAGTTATAAGGTTTCTTTAATGCATGGGCAATTAAAAGATGATGAAAAAGAAAAAGTGATGAATGATTTTTTGAATAATAAATCACAAATTTTGGTTTCAACGACAGTTGTAGAAGTAGGTGTAGACGTAAAAAATGCTAATATGATTGTTATATATAATGCGGAACGTTTTGGATTAAGTCAGCTTCATCAATTAAGAGGAAGAGTAGGAAGAGGTAATGAACAGGCTTATTGTTATCTGATGAGTTCATCAGATACAATAGAAGCAAAGAGTCGATTAAAGTTTATGGAAAGTACACATGATGGTTTTGAAATTTCGATGTATGATTTAAAAACGAGAGGACCAGGAGAGGTTTTAGGAAATAAACAAAGTGGACTTCCTTCTTTTGTTGTTGCTGATGTATTTAAGGATTTTAATATTATGGAAGCAGCAAGAAATGATGCTGTTGAAATGATAGAAAATTATGAAAAGTTTGGATATAATTTAAAAATTATAATGTCAATCAAAGAAAAATTAAAAGAGAATAATGAATATGTTGATTAATTGTGTTATACTAACTAACTGAGAGGTGATAACGATGTATAAATTATCTGTAGATGCAATGAGTGGGGATTTAGGTCCATCAATAGTTGTTGATGCTTGTTTATCTTTTATAAAAACGCATAGTGATGCTTATTTATATGTAACTGGAAAAAAAGAAGAATTAACTGCTTTAGAAGGTGTTGATCGTATTGAGGTTGTTGATGCTAGAGATGTGATTGATATGGAAGCTGGAATTATGGTTGTAAGACGTAAAAAAGATTCTAGTATGGTTAAAGCTGTTTTAATGGCAAATGATGATATAAGTGATGGTGTTGTTTCTTGTGGAAGTACAGGTGCTTTCTATACAAGTGCAATGTTATTCTTAAAAAGAATTGAGGGGATTGAAAAGTCATGTTTAATGGCGAATATTCCTAATTATGATGGCAAAGGTGTTTTAATGCTAGATGTAGGTGCAAATGCTGAAAATACTGCAGAACAATTAATTGGTTTTGCTACAATGGGTAATGTATATGCAAAATGCATCAAAGGTATTGAAAAACCTAGAGTTGCATTATTGAATATTGGTACTGAAAGTAAAAAAGGTGATGAAGTTCATCAGCAGACATATAAAATGTTGAGTGAAAATGAATCGTTTAATTTTGTAGGAAATATTGAAGGTAGAGATATTTTAATGGGACATGCTGATGTTGTTGTGACTGATGGATTTAGTGGAAATATCGCATTAAAAACATTAGAAGGGACAGCAAGTTTAGTTATGACTATGGTTAAAGAGGCAATGATGTCTTCTTTAAGTGGTAAAATCGGTGCAGTATTTTCTAAAAAATGTTTACGTGAATTAAAAAATAAATTTGATTATAAATCTGTAGGTGGAGCATTAATGATTGGATTTGAAAAACCTGTTGTTAAAGCTCATGGTGCAAGTGATGCAGTTGCTTTTGAAAATGCTATGGATTTAGCTTATCAGATGGTAAAAATGAATGTAGTACGTCAAGTGAAAGAAGGATTGAAATAATTATGAAATTATTAAACTTTCTTATTGAAAAAGAGATTCCTTTTCATAATATAAATCTATATAAAGAAGCTTTTACTCATGCTTCATATGCAAATGAATCTCATAGACATTTAAAAGATTATGAACGTTTAGAATTTATGGGTGATGCTGTTTTACAATTATATGTTTCTGAACATATTTATAAATTGTTTCCTGATGTGCCAGAAGGAGTTTTAACAACTCTTAGAAGTAAACTAGTTAGAGAAGAGTCTTTGGCTAGATTTTCTAAAGAATTAGGTTTAGGTCACTTCCTTTATTTAGGTGTAGGTGAAGAAAAAAATGGCGGAAGAGAACGTGAAAGTGTTCTTGCTAATATTTTTGAATCTTTTATTGGTGCATTATATTTAGATTGTGGCAAAGATGAAGTTTTAAAAATATTAGAAAGTACTATTTTTGCTCATGTTAATGATGTCGATTACGATGATATAACTGATTACAAAACTCGTTTACAGGAATTAATTCAAGCAGATCAAAGAAAAACAGTCAGCTATGAATTACTTGAAATGACTGGGCCAGCTAATGCTCCTGTTTTTAAAGTGGCTGCTATTATGGATGAAATGAAATTAGGTGTTGGAACTGGTACAAGTAAAAAACGTGCTGAACAGCAAGCAGCAAGAGATGCATTAAATAAATTAGCAACAAGTGATTTTTAATCACTTGTTTTTATTTTATGCATATCTTAATATGGGAGTGATTTATATGAATAACGCAAATGTACCGTTTGCAAAAGTTGGAGAAATTGTTTTATATACTGTTAATAAAGGTGATAATGTTTATAGAATTTCACAAATGTTTAATACTGATCCTGAATTGATCAGATGCATGAATAAGTTGAATGATGAGTTTTTTATTAATACAAATCAACAGCTGCTAATTCCTATTTTATATCAGCATATGCAGCCACCTCATCATCAAAGTGGTCCATATAGACAATCATATGACTTATATTTCTAAATAATCTTGTATAAATATTAAAAAAAAGAAAAGAATATAAATAGGAGGAATGAATATGAAATTAATTTTAGTTATCATGATGTTGTTTTTATGTGGATGTCAAAAAGAAAATGTGTCAGAACCTGTAGAAGATATGTATACTGACGGTAGTTATGAAACTATAGGGTATGGTTATGGTGGAGAAATGAATGTAGTAACAACATTTCAAAATGGAGTTTTGAAAGATATAGTTGTAAAAAAACATGAAGAAACACCTTCTATTGGTGGAGTTGCCATTGAGCAATTAATTGATAAGATGATTAAGAAAAATGATTATGATGTAGATGTAGTGAGCGGAGCAACTAAAACATCTGATGGTTTAGAAGATGCTGTAGAGGAAGCTTTTGATTTAGCTAAAAGTAAAGCAGATTAATAGATTCTGCTTTATTTTTTTGTATAATTGCTGTAATATTATGGTAGTGTTAGGGGGCAGAGAAAATGGAAAGAGTAAGTCAAGAAAGAAATATAACATTGATTATGGATTTCTATGAATTGACAATGTCATATAACTATTTTAAATTGGGAAGAAAAGATGAAATTGTATATTTTGATATGTTTTATAGAAAAAATCCTGACAATGGTGGGTTTGTTTTATTTGCTGGATTACAACAGGCAATAGAAGCTATTAAAGATATGAGATTTACTGAAGGGGATATTGAATATTTAAGATCTTTAGATAAGTTTGATGAAGAATTTTTTGAATATTTAAGAAACTTTAAATTTACAGGAACAATTTATTCTGTAAAAGAAGGAACTCCAGTATTTCCTTATGAACCTTTGATTACAGTAAAAGCAAAATTAATTGAAGCACAATTAATCGAAACATTCTTATTGGTTACAATTAATCACCAATCATTAATTGCAACAAAAACACATAGAATTGTACAAGAAGCTAAAGGAAGAGATGTTTTAGAATTTGGTGCTAGACGTGCTCAAGGTTATGATGGTGCTGATTATGGAGCAAGAGCAGCTTATATAGCAGGTGTTAATGGAACTGCAACAGTTTCTGCGGCAAAAGAATTTGGTATTCCTCTTATTGGTACAATGGCACATTCGTATGTTCAATCTTTTGAAAGTGAATTCGAAGCGTTTAAGGCTTATGCATTGACTTATCCAGATTCATGTGTTTTATTAGTTGATACTTATGATACTTTAAAAAGTGGTGTTCCAAATGCAATCAGAGTTGCGATGGATGTATTAAAACCAATGGGTAAACGATTAAAAGGAATTCGTTTAGATAGTGGAGATATGGCATATCTTACAAAAAAATCAAGAATGATGCTAGATGTTGCAGGATTTACTGATTGTAAAATTACAGTATCAAATTCATTAGATGAATATTTAATTCGTTCTATCTTAGAACAAGGTGCAAGAATTGATTCGTTTGGTGTAGGGGAAAATATGATTGTATCTAAATCTTCTCCTGTATTTGGTGGTGTTTATAAGTTGACTGCTGTAGAAAAAGATGGTGAGATCATACCGAAAATAAAAGTATCTGAAAATGTTGAGAAAATCACAAATCCAGGATATAAAAAAGTTTATCGCTTAATTGAAAAAGAAACAAATAAAGCAATAGCTGATATTTTAGCGTTCCACGATGAAGTGCTAGATGAAAATGAAGATTTAACTATTTATCATCAATCTAATATTTGGAAATATAAGACATTAGAAGCTGGTACATATAAAATTATGGAATTACAGCATTTAGTATTTGATGAAGGTGAATGTGTATATCCTGAATATACATTAGATGAAATAAGACAATATTCTAAAGAACAAAAAGAATTGTTATGGGATGAGATTTTCCGTTTAGAATATCCTCACCAATATTATGTTGATTTAACGAAAAAGATTTTAGATGTTAAGATGGAAATGTTATCTAAAAAAAGATAGAATATATAATGACCTGTACATATATTGAACAGGTCATTTTTTATATAATGTATATTTTACAATTTTTTCAAAAAAAATTAAAAAAAGACTTGCATACAATGAAAGTATATGATATTATAAATGAGCACTAAGGAAACGAAGTGATAACAACTAAATAAAGTTCGGGAAGTAGCACAGCTTGGTAGTGCACCTGGTTTGGGACCAGGGGGTCGCAGGTTCAAATCCTGTCTTCCCGACCATGAAATGGGGCCTTAGCTCAGCTGGGAGAGCGCCTGCCTTGCACGCAGGA
>JAZLDV010000104.1:0-3473 GCA_045614925.1 Coprobacillaceae bacterium
TACAGGTAAATGGAGTATGTCAGGTTGCTGGTATTTCTAGTTCTAATTTACCTGAAGTAGAGTTATCTTCTTTAACAGGATTAGCTGTTAAGCAAAATAAAATGTATGAAACAGGAAATGATTTAGATTTAACTGTAACTGCATCTTATGATAGTGGATTTGCTCAAGATGTAACTCAAGATGTAAAAATTACAGGTTTTGATAAAACTCAAGATAATACTCAAGTAATTACAGTTTCTTATGAAGAAAATGGTGTGACTATTTCAGGTCAATTACTATTAACTCAAGAATCAAAAGTATTTACTGCTTATTATGGTTTACTAGAATCATTAACAAAAAATGCACAATATATTGATACAACTATTTATACAAGAGAAAGTAAACAAACATTTGTTTTTGCTTATAATAATGCAAGAGCAACATTATATAATCCGAATTCAACTGATAAAGATTATATTGACGCATATAATGGATTACAATTAGCAATTGAATCATTAAAAGAACGTCCAAATATTGCTTTAAATAAAAAAGCAAGTGCGTCACATAATAATTCAAATGCTTATAAAGTAGTAGATGGAAATCTTTCTACATATTGGGCAGGAGAACAAGATGGAAATGTACCTATTGAAGAATCAACAGTTTATGTGGATTTAGAAGGTGTTTATTCATTAGATGTAGTAAATGTTAAACCATATTATGCATCAAATAATCGTTATTATAATTTTAGTGTTTCAGTAAGTAAAGATAATCAGACATGGACTAAAATTGGTGAATATTTAGATACTGAATATTGTACATCTGCAGGATATACATTTACTTTAGAAGAATCAATGGATGTAAGATATATTAAAGTTGATGGTATTGCTGTTTATGTAGAAGGTCGTAGTGATATTAATAACTTCCATATCGTAGAAATTAGTGCATATGGAGATTTATTAGGAGAAATTAAAACATCTGAAAACTTAGCATTAAATGGTAAAGTGACATTAAATGCAGGTGGAACAAATGAAGTTGTAATTACTGATGGTGCAGTTACAAATAGCTACACAGACAGTAAAGCTGCAATTGCTGATTCATATGTCATCATTGATTTACCATATGTATCAACTATTGAATCAGTAAATGTAGTGACTTATTATAATAAATTAAGCAAATGGTATACATTTGAAGTATTAGTAAGTAATGATAAAGAAACTTGGACAAGTATAGGTAAATATGAAACTGAAGAAAATCCAGGTTCAGCAGGTTATACAATTACATTAGATGAAGCAGTAAAAGCGAAGTATGTAAAAGTACAAGGTTTAAAAACAAATAATAACTCTTTACATTTAGTAGAAGTTAAAGTCAATGGATATTTAAACAATATTGCTGCTAATAAAAATGTAGAAGCTAATTTTGTAAGAGATGGTTATCCAGAATCGAGAGTTACTGATGGCAATATGAGTGCACACTGGGATACTGGTGATGTTGTAAATGAAATTACTGAATGGGAAACATTAACAGAAGAAAACAAACCAGCTGCAATTATTGATTTAGAAGAAGTTTATGCTTTAAATGATATCAATATTACAACTTATAGAAATGCATCAAGATATTATCATTATGATGTATATGTATCAGAAGATGGTGAAACATATACATTATTTGGACAAAAAACAGATGATATTATTTCATCATACAATACAACATTTAGTGCATCAGCTTTAACAAAAGCAAGATACATTAAAATTGTAGGAAACTATAACTCTAAAGGTTTAGGATTCCACATTGTAGAAGTTAGAGCTAATGGAACTGCTTATAATGTAGAAAACGTTGCTTTAAATGGAAAAGTAACTGCAAGTGTGGGAACTGATGCTCATGAAGTAACAGATGGAAGTAAACCACAAAGTTCTAACTATTGGGATAGTGGTGTTTCAGCATTAGATAATGATGTTCATATGGTTGTTGAATTAACAAATAAAGCATTATTAAATAAAATTGTTGTTGTGCCATATTATAAAAATGTAAATTACTACTATAATTATGAATTATTAGTAAGTAATGATAAGGAAACATGGACAAGTGTTGTAACTTATACTGATAAAACAACAGGATATGGAGTTGCAGGTCAAACATTTGAATTAGATACACCAGTAGAAGCAAAATATGTTAAATTAAGAGGTATTGATTCAAATAATGGTCATAAGATCCATATTGTAGAATTAGAAGCATATGGAGTTAAATTAGCAGAAGAATCAGCAGATTATAGTGCAGTAGAAGCAGCAATCGCTAAAGTACCTACTGATTTATCAGTATATACTTTAACTTCAGTTGTTGCATTAAAAGCTGCTATTGCAAATGTAGATTATACATTACCTGCTTCTAAACAATCTGATGTAGAAGCTTTTGCTTTAGCAATTGAAGATGCTATTGATAGTTTAGTAGAAAAAGCAGCACCAGCTAAAGCTGATTATAGAGCAGTAGAAGTGGCACTTGGAAAAGTACCAAGTGATTTAAGTGAATATACAGCGTCATCTGTTGCAGCTTTACAAGCAGCAATTGATGCAGTTGTTTATAATTTATTAGAAAGTGAACAAGCAAGAGTAGATGATTTTGCTTTAGCAATTGAAGAAGCAATTAAAGGATTAACATCTTCTAATATTGCTAAAGGTAAGAAAACTTATAGTAGTGATTATGAAACTGGATATGGTCCTGGAAATGTTGTTGATGGTAATACAGGAACATATTGGGGTGGAGCAAGCCATAACAGCTGGGTTATGATTGACTTAGGAGATAATTATGATATTGATACAATTAAAGTCAATACATATCCTGGTTCTAGACATTATAAATATAATGTTTTAGCTTCATCTGATTGTGAAACATGGACAACAATTGCTTCAAAACAAGATACAAGTAAATCAACATCAGAAGGTAATAGTTTTACTATTAGTGATGGTGTATATCGTTATGTAAAAATTCAATTTAATTATAACAGTGCAAACAGTGCAGTTCACTTAAATGAATTTGCTGCAACTGGAAGCAAAATTGTTGTGAAATCAAGTGGTGTAGATGCAGATGATATGTTATCTCTTCAATATAAAGATGGGGATACAACTATGCCATATCGTTTATATGTGCCAGCAGATTATGATGAAAGTAAAGATTATCCAGTAATTGTATTCTTACATGGTGCTGGTGAAAGAGGATCTGACAATAATGCACAATTAGTTAATGCAATTCAAAACTTATTTGATAATCATGCTAAACTAAAAGATAGTATTGTTATTGCTCCTCAATGTCCTTCTGGTAAACGTTGGGTAGAAACTGATTGGTCAAAAGGAAATTATGATAGTTCATTAATTGAAGAACAACAATTAGGAACTGTAATGAAAATCTTAGAATCAGTTCAAGATACATATTCTACAGATAATGATAGAATTTATGCATTTGGTTTATCAATGGGTGGATTTGGTACATGGAACTTATTAATG
>JAZLDV010000105.1:0-4676 GCA_045614925.1 Coprobacillaceae bacterium
TAAGTAATACCATTTACCGTTATCTTTAACCCATCCAGTTTTCATAGCTGAGTCTAAGAAGTACCATTGACCACCGTCATTTAACCATCCAGTGATCATATGGCTATTTAAGTAATACCATTGACCGTCTACTTTTTGCCAACCAGTCATCATATGGCTATTTAAGTAGTACCATTTATTGTTATCTTTGATCCATCCAGTTTGCATTACACCAGACTCATCCATGAAGTACCATTTAGCACCATCTTTAACCCATCCAGTTTGTGCAACACCATCTACGTAGAAGTACCATTTTCCATCTACTTTTTCCCATCCATTAATAGATGGAGCAGCTGGTTTTTCTTCTAATGCAGCAAATGCAGCTACTAATGCAGCTAATGCTCCGTCTACTTCTTCTTGTGTAGCTTCTTCATTTGCTAATACAAGTTTAGCTTCTGCTAATGCAGCAGTAAATGCATCATATGATTCATCAGTATAGTTACCTTTTTCAGTTCCATTTACTTCAGCATATTTAACTTCTAATTCTGCTTTATCTACAACTACTACTGGAGGTAATTCAGTTTCTACTAATAAACTACATGCATAATTTGTTTTTACAATTGCATCTGTGATATGTTTTGGATCAGTTGCAGTTTCTTTTACTTCTGTTAAGTCAGCTTTAGCAGCTAAGTAAGCTTGCCAAGACTCTACAGTATAATTTACTTCTTTATAAGCTTTTAATGTTTCTTCAAATTCTACTAATCTAGTAATATCTACTAATCCATTTTTAGCAGCTAATAAAGTTCTATATGCATCATCTACTAATCCTTGAGTTGCAGAAGATTCTAATAATGTTTTAGCATTTTGTAAACTTGCTTCAAATGTTTCTTTTGTAGCAATAGAATATGCAGATAAATCTAAATCTTTAACAGTGTTGTATAAAGATTTTAATGCTGATTTATCAACACCAACAGATAAGTCATCACTATATGTATAGAAACTTAAATCTGCAATTGCACAGCTTCCTGCTACTGATGAAGTTAAAACATTGAATTTTACATATCTTGCTTTTTCTGCGCTAAATTCAATTGATTGAGTAGCAGCAGTATTTTCTAATGTACCTACTTTTACAACTTTAAAGTCTGTTCCATTAGTACTTACAGAGATTTCATAATTAATTACACGTCCACTTTGACTATTTTGACGTCCTAAGTAATCTACTCTATAAATATTTTCTTCTTTTTCTAAATCAATAATTAAGTGTTGTGGTAATGTGATTGAATTATTACCCCAAGTTGAATGCCAATATGTATTTGGATTTCCATCAATCGCATTAACTGCAGCACCATCAGTATTTTCTGATGTTGAAGTAGAATGTTGTGATGAGAAACTTTCAATAGTTACATTTTGGATTTGATTGAAGTCATATAAATGTCCTGTTACTACAACTTCATCATTAATTGTTGATTCTAAATATCCGTTTTCAGTATTAATTCCAGTTACTTTTAATGTTCCTTTTTCATTTCCTGTTAATTCTACTTTAAATGTTAAAACATTTGTTGCAGAACCAGTCACATATGAAGCAAAACCATTATTTAAAGTTAATTTTGGTTGACCGACAGCCATTACTACTTGGTCAAATTCTAATTCTAATAATAATTCATTGTTTTCTTTTGTTACATTTAAGTTTAATAATTCTGGTGTTGTTTGTTGTTTTGCAACTAATGGAGTTTTAATCCAGTTTTCATCAAATTCTACATAAACTTGAGACATAGCTCCTCTTGCATCTAATTCATATAAAATAGCGAATTTTTCATCACCATGTTCATCAGTACCTAAATGAATAACTGAAGAATATTGAGTACGACCTGCATCTAATAATTTAGAAATCCAAGTAATACGTCCATCTGCTTGTACTGTTCCTAAGAAAACAGTAATACTATTTCTTCCTGATAATACAGGGTTAGCTAATAAAATATGTTCTTCACCATTAGAGTTATAATGTAATACAGATAATTGGCAATATACGTTTGGTACATCAGCTAATGATTCTAGATTTTCCCAAGTTCTACCACCATCTTTACTTGTTGCCATTAATACTCTTCCAGAACCATTTCTCATGAAGATTTTTAAATCACCATTGTTCATTTGAACAACTTGTGATTCAGTTAAAATTCTTCCTGAAGTCATTGTTGCACGATCATTTCCTTCAAGTTTAACTGGTGATTCACCTAATTCCCAAGTTTCTCCACCATCTTCACTAATAATAACAGCTGAAGCTTGTGATGCTCCTACATTTGAGTTTGCTGTATAAACTGGAACAACTAAGTTTCCATTTTCTAATTGAATACCACATCCTGGACCAGTACCAATAAACATCATCCAATCTTCTTTAACTTGTGGTGAGATATCTTTTGGACATGACCATGTTTTACCATCATCATCAGAATATGTCATCCATAAATATTGTGCTCTTAAAATATGTAATTCACCTTTTTTAGCACCACTAAAAATATATGCATTTCCTGCAGGTTCTCCATTTTTATATAAGTTTCCTAATTCTTTATATGGAGCCTCACATTCAGTAATCATTACATATTCAGTTACATTTCCTTCACTATCATAAACAACACCGTTTTCTCTTACAGTGTATTCATTGTTGTTAGCATCAAATAATTTTTGATATTGTTTTCCATTAATAGTTGTATAACCATTTCCAGTATTAATGATACTAGTATTCATTAATCCTGAACTTTCTGGGAACATATCAACAAATGCAAAGATTCTTCCTGAATTTTGATCTTGAACCATAGCTGCATCAATTACAAATGCACATGGTGTTTGGTTATTGTTGTCAACTAAGTCAATAACTTCAATTGGATCACTAAATTCAGTTTCATCTTTTTCTCTTCTTCTTAAAATAAAGTCAATATTACCAGCATCTCCTAAACCACTATTACGTTGATCAGTTGCGGCAATAATTGTTCCATCTTTAGTCACAATCATAGAAGGAATACGATATCCTACTGAACCATCATACCCTGTATAGAACACTTCATTCATTGGTGTTCTTGTTGCATTTGATAAATCATCTACCATTGGTGCATCATAAACTAGTGATGAATGTAATTGTGCAACTTCTTCTTCAGTTGCTACACCTGTATAGATAGATAAACTATCAATACCACCCTTAAAGAATCCATTATCATTTGCTAAATCATTATAACCAGCACTAATAACATTAGCATTTGTTAATTGATTTAAGAATCCATTTCTATTAGAATAGAAATTTAATTTTTTTCCATCTACATAGAATGTATATCTGTTGTTAGCAGTTGCATCTGATTTTGTAATTGTTAAAGTATGCCAAGACGTATCATTAACTCCTGCATTAACAATTGGTAAATCAGTACCATTATATTCAACACCTACAGTGTTGTTTTTAGGATTAACATATACACTAAAATATTCATTATTACTAGCATTATTAGAGAATCCTACTAATGTCATTTTTTCATCTTTAACTTCTTCTACTTTATAAACAATAGATACAGTCCCTTTATCTAATTGTTTTAATGCAGTAACTGCATTAACATCACTCATAGATTGATAATTATCACCAAAATATAAGTTATTTGCACTTAATAATAAATCTTTTCTTTCATTAGAATGATAATACTGAATTTCTTCTTCAGTTAATACAGTATTATAAACTTCTACATTTCTATGAGTTCCAGTAAAAGGATAATTGCTTGTTGCATTAGTTCTTTTCCCAATACCAATACCCATATAATCTGCACCTGGGATAGAGTCTGTAACGATATTAGAACCTGTTGTTCCTTCTTTAATCATTTTTCCATCTAAATAAATCTGATATTTAACTCCACCATCATAAGTTACTGTTAACTTATGTTCTTTAGATAAATCATATCCTGTAATATCAACAGTTGCTGAACTTACTAAGTGTCCACCTGTTGTATTTCTATGTTCAATACCTAATTTTGAACCATTAATATAAGCTGTGAAATAGTTGTTTTGTGTTGTACTATTTCCAATAAAAATTAATGAGTTAACACTTGTTCCAGTACATGTAAATGTAGTATTAAATGTTAAATCATCACTTAATTCAGCAACTTTATCACTAATATCTAATGATCCATTACCATTAGAAATAGTAACTAAGTCTGCTTTTGAATAAATAGGTGTCGATGCTGCAAATGTTAATGCTATTTTAGGGCTAATAACACTAACAATCATTAACATTGACAAAAAGACTTTAAATAGTTTTTTCATTGTTTTTCTCCTTTCATTTTCTAAAATATTATCCTAGAAATATTTAACAATTTCAAGATAAATGTAAAAAAAGAACATAAGTTTCCTTATGTTCTAGTTATAATCATCTTCAATTAATCCATCATCAATGATATCTTCTTCTGATTCTTCTTCATTATAGATATCATTCATATCAATATGAACTTCTTCAAATTTATGACGAGTTCTTAAATCCCAGCAGTTTTCACCAGTTGTAATCATTCTTCCATCTAATGTAATGTTTGTATAGAATAAAGATTCAAATTTTTCTTTTTCTTCTAAAGTAAATCCTTTAACTTCTGATACTTCTTGATATAACTTATGGAAATCAACAGGTTTCTTTTTCATTTTTAATAAGTCATAAGCAATATCAACCATTGAACTTT
>JAZLDV010000106.1:0-3613 GCA_045614925.1 Coprobacillaceae bacterium
ATGACTGGTTGGCAACAAATCGACGGTCAATGGTATTACTTAAATACTCATATGATCACTGGATGGTTAAATGACGGTGGTCAATGGTACTTCTTAGACTCAGCTATGAAAACTGGATGGGTAAAAGATAACGGTAAATGGAATTACTTAGATTCAGCAATGAAAACTGGATGGCAATTCATTGATGGTGAGTGGTGGTACTTAAATAGCCATATGGTGACTGGTTGGCAAAAAATTAATGGTACATGGTACTATTTAAATAATTCTATGGTAACTGGTTGGTTAAAAGTTGGGGATATCTGGTACTATTTCAACTCTAAAGGTGCAATGGTAACTGGTACTCAAACAATTAACGGAAAAGTTTATAAATTCTCATCAACTGGTGCTTGGATTAAATAATGAATTAAGGATATCTCGAAAGGGATATCCTTTTTTTGAAGTAATATGAAATAATAATTTGTATATATAAGTATGATAAAAAATGATTCTTAAGTTTTGATAAAGAAATCAAAAAAATAGATGCTTTTTAAACATGTTTGTTATTTATAATTGTAAACAGTTTCAAAATCATTTAGAATGTTAATGTAAACACATATTTATTATATGTGCTTATTTTTCATAATATTAGAAAGGAGAAAAACTATGAAAAAAATCATGAAAACTTTATTAGCAGCTGCTTTAGTTGTGACAATGATCCCTATGTCATCAATTTATGCTGCTGCAGAGTTTGAAGGAGAAGCATGGTATGATCAGATTACGACTGTTGAAGAAAATCGTGAATATGCAACGTCTTATTTCTTACCATACAAAGATGCTATGACTGCTTTAAAAAATGAGCAATCAGTTTTCACTAAAGACTTAAGTAAAGCAAATTACTTTAACTTAAATGGTGAATGGGACTTCTTCTTCTCAGAAAATCCGGCTGGTCGTTTATCTGATCCAGACGAACAATCTATTGATTGGAGTGGTAAATTAACTGATAAAATTACTGTTCCATCAAATATTGAAACTCAAGTTGATGAAAATGGTCAGTATAAATATGCTACACCACTTTATACGAATACTTTCTATCCTTGGGTAAACTTTGAACCTGTTAATTATGGTGCACAAATGGCAACAAATGCTAAAGCGCCAACTGTAGTTAATGGTGTTGGTCATTATGAAAGAACATTTACTTTACCAAATGATTGGGATGGTAAAAATGTATTTGTGTCTTTCCAAGGTGTTGAAAGTGCGTTCTATTTATATGTAAATGGAACAAAAGTAGGATATGGTGAAGATTCATATACTGCTGATAATTTTAATATTACTCCTTATTTAAAAGAAGGAGAAAATACAATCTCAGTGCAAGTATACCGCTGGTCTACTGGTTCTTATCTTGAAAACCAAGACTTCATTCGTTTAAGTGGTATCTTCCGTGATGTATTCTTATATGCTAAAGAAGAAGTAGAAATTAGAGATTTCTTCTTAAGACAAACTTTAAATGATGATTTTTCTAAAGCAACATTAAAAGCTGAAGTTGATGTTAGAAATTTATCAGGCAAAGCACAAAATGTAACTCTTGATGTAACATTATATGATAATGAAACATTAAAAGCGGTAAGTGATACAAAAACATTATCTTATAGTTTAGAAAATGCTAAAGAATTTAATGAAAATATTGATTATGCAGGTGTACAAAAATCAGTAGAATTAACATTAAATAATCCTAAATTATGGGATGCAGATAATCCTAATTTATATTCAGTATTATTACAATTAAAAGATAGTGAAGGAAATGTATTAGAAACTGCAGTTCAACGTATTGGATTTAGAAAAATTGAAAATGTTAAATTTAATGATGCAGGACAATACCAATTACAAATTAATGGTAACAAAATTATGATTCGTGGTACTAACCGTCATGAAATTGAACCTACATTAGGTCGTGCTATTAATTTTGATGTTATTAAATCAGATATGTTAATGATGAAACGTAATAACTTAAATGCATTACGTATGTCACATTATCCAAACAATGTATGGACATATGAATTATGTGATGAGTTAGGTATTTATGTATGTGATGAAGCAAACGTTGAATCACATCAAGGTGAACAAAATTCAGGGTTACCTTCACGTTATCCAATCTGGACAACATCTGTATTAGATCGTACTCAAAACATGGTTGAACGTGATAAAAACCATGCTTCTGTTATTATCTGGTCTTTAGGTAACGAAGCAACATATGCTACTTATCCAATGAATAGTAACTATTGTATGTTTACATCTACTCAATGGATTTTACAAAGAGACCCTGATAGAATTCGTAAATATGAACGTGACAATCGTTATACAATGAATAGCGATGGTACATTTAATAGAGAACAATCTATCGTTGATATTAACTCTACTCAATACTGGGGAGTTTCTGGTGTTGAAAATTGGGTAAAAAATACAAATAATAAATTACCATATATTCAATCAGAATATTCTCACGCGATGGGTAATGCAATTGGAAACTTAAAAGAATATTGGGATGTATTTAGAAAATATGAAAATGCACAAGGTGGATTTATCTGGGACTGGGTAGACCAATCTATTTTATCTACTGAACAAGTTGAAACATTTGAAGCTTTAGTAGATGTGAAAAACAAAGTAAGTATTGATTTTGGTACAGTATCATTTGGTACTGGTAGAAATAATACAAAATCATTAGCAGGTGTAATTACTTTACCAAATACTGTTAAAACTGATAGTGCTAATATGACATTAGATACTTATGTAAAATTACCTGCTGGTACTGTTGTAAGCAAAGACTCATCAATCATTGGTAATGGTGATGATGGATATAACTTAAAAATTAACAGACTTGGAGAATTAGAAGCATTCTTCTCTGGATGGGAAGATGGATGCGTTGTAGCTAAAGTGCCTTCTAACTTCAATGATGGAAATTGGCATAGAGTAACATGTACTGTAAAAACTGCTGATGGTTCTTCAGTAATGACTTTATATGTTGATGGTGTACAAGTGGGTACAAAAACAAGAGATACTGCTTTAAGCGATGCTGATACAAATACTAAAGGTATTTCTATTGGTGATGATATTGAATATACTGGACGTACTTGGCCAGGTGAAATTGATTCTTTCAGAATTATGGATGTATGCTTAAGTGCAGATCAAGTAAAAGAAGAAATGGTTGCAACTAGTCATAATAACGTAGTTGTTGGTTTGGATTTTGCAGATACTGAATTCAAAGAAGTGACAGTTGGTGAATATCAAGACTTCTCTTACTATGGATATGGTGGAGATTGGGATGATGCTGCACGTAATGATGGAAGTTTCTGTGGAAATGGTATTATTAATGCAGATAGATCTGAATCTGCAAAATTAGCAGATGTGAAAAAAGTTCATCAGGAAATTAATTTCTATGCTGAAGATTTAGCAAATGGAAAAGTTAAAGTAGTTAATGAACATACAAGTATTAACTTAGATGAATTTACTATTACTTATGCAGTATTAAAAAATGATTAAGTTATTAAAGAAGGAACTTTAGATTTAAATACAGCTGCAGGTGAAGAAGAAATCGTTACATTAGATTTACCTGAATTTGCTGCAGTACGTGCAAATGATG
>JAZLDV010000107.1:0-12986 GCA_045614925.1 Coprobacillaceae bacterium
GACAACCTGATCCTGAACAACCAGGACAACCTGATCCAGATCAACCTGGTGAAGATGATGAAGAAGTTGTTGTGCCAGAACAACCAGAAGTACCTGGTGAAGATGAAAACGTAAATACAAGTGATAATACACAAGTATTCGCATTCTTCGCAATGTTAGTTGCAGCAGCATTCGCTTTTGTAACTGCAAGAAAAAGAAAAGAAGATTAATATAATCTTTAGAAGGTAGAATAAATTTCTACCTTCTTTTTTTGTGTAAAAGAAAAGCTATATTGTAACTTATTATTACAATATAGCTTAGTTTTAAAGCATATTTTCTTTTTCTAACATTTCAATTAAACGTTCTGTATTTTTACCATCTTGGAAGTTAACAATCTGTTTGTAATTGTCTTTATGAATATCTTGTTGAGGATTTGTATAATTATATCTTACTACATCTCCTAATAAGTTATAATCTTCATTAATATCACCGAAAGCTAAATCACGAGTTAACATTAATTTAGCATTTGCTCCATATTCTGCAATACATTCATCTTTTTCCTGCCAACAGAAAATAACATTACATCCTCTATAAAATGCATCATATGAAATAGAAGAATAATCAGTAATTAAGATTTTTGTATCTTTTAAAATATCATCATATTTCATAACATTAGGAACAAAGTCTTTTAATGAACAGTCTGATGATCTCATCTGATTTTCAACTAATGGATGAGGTAATATATATAAATGTTCTTTATATTCTTCAGGAATATGATCAGCAATTTGTTTAAGCATTTTATAATATGAAGTTTCTTCGATATTATCTAAACTTTGAATAAATTCCCAAGGTCTCCAAGTAATCATAACAGCAATCTTTTTAGGATTGTCATTAATTGTATTTCTATCAAATTTTGGTAAACCACATAAATATAAATCTTCTTCATTATATCCACCTAAATCAACAAAGTGATTTAGTTCTAATTGTGATGATACAATAGTTCTTTGCGTTACTTTTTTATTTTGTGATTTCTTAAAGAATGCACGTCTTCCAGCATCTAAAGAAACCATATACATAACACCATGTTGTAAGAAGATATAATTATGTTTACTGCGATTTAATTTACGTGTAACTAATTTACTGATTGGTCTTAATTCAAATGCATGAATTTTTGATTCTGAACCAATATATGATTTAGCAGCAAAAAAGCATAAGTAATGTTTAAACGAATATTTATCAATAATATTAAATTTATATTTTTCTTGAATATCTTTTTTAAATGGATAATCCTGATCTAATACGAAATAAACATTATTGTATCCTTTGTCAATTAAGTTTTCATATAATACTGAAGCACTTTCTTCATATCTAGCAGCATTTTTTTCAAATAATAATACTGGCTTAAAGAAGAATAATACTTTAGATAACATATATGCTAAAACAACTTTTACTCTATGTATTTTTTGATCTGTAACATTGACATCTCTTAATGACAATGTTAGAGAATCTTTTGGATATCTAAAGAAATAAGTTAATTGTTTCTCTTCATCAATAAATATCTTTAATGGTTTTAAAGAATTTAGTTTTTTCCATAAACCAGTATAGGTAATTCTATAACGTGCTTCTGTTTCATCTACAAAACAAACTTTATTTTGTAATTCTTGTCCTTTAGATTCTTCAAATTTAATATCAAAAGAAACACTCATGCTCCATTTGTTATAATCATTACATGGAATAGATTTATATTTTATTTTTGGTGAATATAGTCTATGTCCTACTTCTATTTTGAAAGAATTTAAATCAAGAGATCTATAACTTCTTACATCTAATTTTAATTTAACGTGTAAAGAATCTTCAACTTGTTTAACATTCATTTTTTTGATTTTAAAAGCAATACTTGTATCATAACTATCAACATTATACATATTATCTTTTACATCAGTATATTTATACGGTCTTACTTCTAAATAATTATTTTTAACAAAATTCAATATTCTTACATACCATGGATTAAATACTTTTCATCCTACTGCACTTTCAGGTAATCTATGGAATATTTTTTTAGAAATAAATAAGTCATAAATATAAATATATTTTTTATTTTGGAATAGATAAACATGTAATTCATCTGGATCCATTTTATGGAATAATCTTGTTTTTTCTCTTAAATAATAAGGTAAAACCTTATTTTTAAACCATCCATATCTAGAATAGAAATAATTATAAATATATTCAGTCAAATAAATTGTATCTGCTTTAATTAGAGAATAAAAATAAACATCTTTAGGTAAACTTTTTAATAACTCTACTTTAGCAGGAGTAATACCTCCTTCAAAACATAATGTAATATTATTATTTTCATAATCTAATTTATTGATAATATCAGAAATAATATCTCTTGATAAATAACTTCCTAAATTTCCTACATGACACATAATATTTTTCTTACCATTATTATGAGCATCTTCTAATAATAATCCATTATTCTTTCCATTAATAACAAGATCTAATATCTTATCATTAATATCTTTATCAGCATAATTACAATATAGATAATTAAATTCTGTTCTATCTTGAACTTCATCATTATGAATTTCTTTTAATAACTCTTCTTCTGTTTCTACAATAGGGAATGGGAAATTATCTATTTCCATATACATTCCTTTATCTCTTAAATAATCTTCTTTATCATATGCATATAAAATAATCTGTTTATTTGTTACTGCAAAATCAAAGAAAACACTTGAATAATCAGTAATTAAGCAATCACATATATTTAAGAAATCATATGTCTCATATTCTTTTGGGAAAGGACGAATATGTTCAAAAGAAGAAAAATCTAACGCACTAGAAACAAGGAAATGAAGATTTACATATAAAATTTCATTTCTATGTAATGAAGCATCAATAATTTCTAATTTTTCTTTAATAATTTTAACTTGTCCTTCACTATCTGCACTTCTATTGCTTCCTCTCCAAGTTGGCATATAAGCAATAACTTTTTTGTTTTCAAGATTTAATGTTTTTCTTAACTGATCTCCGCTTTCTTTATCAAGCAATGCAGCATTTCTTGGATAGTCAGCTAATACATTTTTTCCTTTGTAATATCTTTCTAACATATAGTCTTGCATAAAGACATCTTTAGTATGGTGATTAGGGAATAATGCATAATCACACATAAAATAGTTCTTTTGGATATTACCTAAAGAAGATGCATTTTTAATATCAGATCTTCCTAAATATTTTAAAGGTGTTCCATGCCATGTATTTAAATAAACCTGACCATTTTGTTTAGTATACATAGTAGGAAATGAGTTATCAGTCATAATATATTTAGAACTATTTAATAAATCATAATATTCTTTACTATCTCTAATTGTTAATTTTACTTTTTTAAAATTATAAAACTTAAATCTTTCTTTAGCAGATTTCATAGTATCTTCTGTAACTACAAAATAAGGCGTATATTCTTTCCATTTATCTTTATATTCAATTTCCTTTAACAAAGCAAACATATTTCCATTAATGTTTTTTCCTTGTCCTGCTTCTAATAAAATATTTTTTTCTTTAATAATACCACTAGGTTTAATGGTACTAGAACGTTGTATAAGATTTTTAATTTTATTTACATACTTCATATAAACACCCTCCTAAAATAGGCACACTACAACAAAGTAATAATAACACATAAATTTAGAAAAGTCTAAATCAAACAATACAAATCTGAGATGTATTACATGAAAATATATGATAGAATAATAAAGTCAAAAGGAGGAATATTATGGACATAGTTATTCTTATATCAATTATCATATTTATAATATTACAAATAATCATTATTGTTTTAATGCTTAATAATAATGATAAAGAACATATATATGAATTAAAAACACTAAATACATCTATCAAAGAATTAAAAAACAAAAATGATCTTCACAACAATATCAATATAAAGCAAAATGCTTATATTGAAGATTCAATTGAATACATACAAAATGATTTAAGAAGAATTCTAAAAGAAAACACACATAACTCATTACAATTGAATCATGTCTATGACAAGATTCAATCTGTTAACAATATTATGATAAATAAAAAATCAAGAGGAAATTTTGGTGAATATCAGCTAAATCATTTATTAAGTGTTTATGCAGGAGAATCAAGTGAAATCTATGAAATACAATATAAATTAAAAAATAATATGATTGCAGATGTAGCTTTAAGATTACCAGATGAGCAAAGAGTTCTGATTATAGATTCAAAGTTCCCATTAGAAAATTATCAGGTTTTAACACAAGAGAATTTAACAGATATAGAGCGTAATAAATATGAATCATTATTTAAACAAAGTATAAAAAAACATATTGATGATATTAGTAAAAAATATATTACAGAAGAAACTTTAGAAAGTGCTGTAATGTTTATACCAAGCGAATCAATTTATTTTTATATCTGTAGTGATTATAGTGAAATTATAGATTATGCACATAAAAAACATATATTGATTACATCACCTACAACATTGTTAGGTGTTGTCTTTACTCTTGTTAATATTACTAAAGATATGAAAAGAACAAAAAATATTAAGGAATTAGAAAAGAATATTGTTTCAATGTTTGATGATGTAATAAGATTAAAGACAAGACTAAATAAGTTAGAAAGTTCTTTGAATACACTTACAAATAATACAAAAGAAGTAACAATATCAGCAGATAAAATATGTACAAAAATAGAACGTATACATGATGGCTATATAGATGAGGAATAAACAGCAATATTTCCTAGGAAATGACAAAACAAATATGTCTTGACATATATAAATCATAAAAGTACAATTTATATGAAAATATTCAGAGTGATTTTGTAATATGTAATAATGTGAAAAACGTATATATATAAAATAAATTGAAGTTATGAGTAAAAAATGGTAAAATATAAGAACACCAAGAAGAGGAGGAAGATGTATGAATATTAAAAAACTATTTGTGATATTAGGTATGATAGTTACTTTGAGTGTGTTCAGTGCTCAAAATATATATGCTTTAAATAATACTTCTTCTGCTAATGGTTTAGGGCTTGTTTGTTTAAATAAAGTGACAAATAATAAAACGAAAACTGTATTTATAAATAAAAACAATCCCCAGGATAATATTCCATTTAATATGGTTAATATGTTACCTGGTGATAGTGAAACAAAAAGATATAATGTCGAAGTTTCATATAGTGATGATATTGTATTGAAATTTGAAACTCATATTCATGAAGGATATGAAAAAATGGCTGAAGTTTTAAAGTGTAAAATCGTTGTTAATGATGAAATGATTTATGATGGTTTAATGAAAGATATGTTAGAGTCTTATGATCTTTTATTAAAAACAGATAAATACATTTCTAAAGAAATTGCTTATGAAGTTACAACTTATTTAGAAACAAGTGTAGGCAATGAATATCAGAATAAGGAATTATATGCTGATTTTAGATGGTACGTAGATGGTGAAGAACATTTAGAAGAACCACCATTAACTCACGATCTGATGACTTATATTCCTTTTGCATCTTTAGCTGCAGTGTCACTTGTTGCCATTGTTGTTCTTTTAGGAAAAAGAAAGGAGAATAATAATGAGTAGTAAGAAAACAGAAATGAAGATTAAATTATCTATAAGTTCTATTTTAGTATTGTTTATATGTTTATGTGTTACAACTTCAGCTATTATACTTTCTAAATTAGAAATAATAGATAACTATTACCAAACTGGGACTGTAGAAATTAATTTAAATGATGGGAATCCTGTAATTCAGGTTTATGAACATCAGTTTGAACCTGGTGTAACTGTAAAAAAAGAATTCTTTATTGAAAATATAGGAACTGCTGATTTTTATTATCGATTATATTTCGAAGAAGTAGTAGGTGGATTAACAGATATTATTGATATCAAAGTTATGAATGGGGATAAATTGCTTTATGAAGGTAAAGCAAGTGAGTTAATAAATAAACCATTTTCTAGTGCTGATGATGAATTAAAATCAGGAGAAAAACGTATTTTAGATATATATTTCCATTATCCTGAAGAAGAAGGATTAAGAGGGATGAATGAAGTATTGGAATTTAATTTAAGAGCAGATGCAGTTCAAACTAAAAACAATTTTAATAAGGAGTTTGAATAATGAAAAAAACATTAGCAATCGCAAAAAAAGTTTTTACAATGTGTGTTATCGTTATGACTGTATGTATAATGATTTTTACAATCTTTTCAGTGATAGCATTAAACGGTAATGATAAATTTGTATTTAACCATAGAGCTTTAATTGTATTATCAGATTCGATGAGTGAATCAGGAATAGATGCAGGAGATTTAATTTTAATAAAAAAAGTTGATCCTTCAACTTTAAAAGAAGGAGATATTATTTCTTATATATCTTTAAATCCTGATAATTATGGGGATACAGTTACCCATATGATTAGAACCTGCACAGAAGATACAAGTGGAAATCCAGGATTTATTACTTATGGAACGTCTACTAAAGTTAACGATCCAACAATAGTAACTTATAACTATGTTGTAGGTGTTCATACTAAGACGTTTGATAATGTCGGATCATTCTTTATGTTTTTAAAAACAACACCAGGATATTTCTTATGTATATTCACACCATTTGCTTTATTAATTGGTATTCAAGCTATTAATACGATTCAGTTGTTTTCTAAATATAAAAAAGAACAATTAGCTGAAATGGAAGAAAAGCAAAGAAAAGATGAAGAAGAAAAAGAAAGAATGAGAGAAGAATTAAAACAATTAAAGGAGCAGTTAGGAATTGACGCGCACTTAGAAGAATAAGTTAAGGAGGAGAATAAAATGAATAAGAAGACATTTAAATACAACAAATTATTTTTATCCTTAATTTCTTTATGTATTTTAACTATGATTATATGTGGAGGAACTTTGTTATCAGTGACTTGGGCATTATTAACTGATGATGCAATATCAGACTCAAATAAAATCAGCACTGGTACATATTCTATGAGTACGATAGTTGTTGATAGTTCATTCAACTCGTTAACTTCGCAAGAAAATACATATGTAATTCCAGCTGAACCAGATATTTATACAATGGTATTAAATGCTGATGCATCTGATGGTTCAACAGGATATGCAAAAATAACATTGACTAAAGGAGAAGAAACTATAGTTTTCTATACTTCTCAAATAGGAAATGATGATTTGTTTGAAATAGAATTTAATAATCAAAGCAATCAGGAAGTTAAACTAAGTATTGATTATATTTGGGGTACATTTGTTAATCCATCAAATGAAGAAATACTTACACATGGACAACAGATTGGTATTAATTAAAGTAATAAGAGGAAGATATTCTGAATTTTTACTATAAAAGCGGCTATAGACTAATGTTATTAAAAATATATTAGTTTAAGGTAATAAAGATTAGGAAGGGGAGGAAAATATGAATACAAAAAAATCATTATTATCAAGTGTTGCAGCATTATTGTTATGCTTCGCAATGTTGGCAGGGACTACATTTGCTTGGTTCACTGACTCAGCTGTAAGTGCTAATAATAAAATCATGGCAGGAACTTTAAAAGTTGATTTAGAATTATTAAGCACTCAAGGTGTTTGGGATACAGTGAAATATGATAACGATCCAATTTTTAACTATGAAAATTGGGAACCAGGATATGCAGATGTAAAAGTATTAAAAGTACAAAACGAGGGATCTTTAGCTTTAAAATGGAAAGCAGCTATTAATGTTAATGGGACATTAACAGAATTAGCAAATGTAATTGATGTTTATGTTAAAGAAGATGTGACTGCTTATCCACAAGAAAGAAGCGAACTTGCTTCATGGACACATGCAGGAACAGTTGCTCAATTTATTGGAGCAATTGAAGAAACAACAAATGGACGTTTATTAGCTGGTGGTGAAGAAACATTAGGTATTGCATTAGTAATGCGAGAATCAGCAGGAAATGAATACCAAAATATGCCATTAGTTCAAGGTGGAGGATTAGATGTAACAATTCTAGCTACACAAGATACTGTTGAAGAAGATAGTTTTGATAATCAATATGATGCAGGTGCTGAATATTTAGTAGATGGTGTTGAAAACGAAGAAGAATTAACAGAAGAACTTGCAAAATTAAATGCTGGGGATAGAGCAGTATTAAATATTATTGAAAACATAGCTTTGACTAAAACTGTAGAAATTCCTGCTGGAGTAGATGTTATTTTAGATTTAAATGGGAAAACTCTTACTTTAGCTGAAACATTTAGTAAAATTGGTGCTTTTAAAATTAATAGTGGATCTAAAATGACAGTAACAGGGAATGGAACTATTGATTTTGGATCAAAATTAAATGCTTTAATTTTTATTCCAGAAACTGGATCTGAATTAGTAATTGAAAATGGTAATTTCTTAAGAAATCGTTTTGATTTAAGAAGTGCAAATAGTAGAACAGTTTACGGATTCTTCCATGGAGCTGGTGGAAAAGTTGTAGTAAATGGTGGATATTTTGATGGTGGATATTATGATTATTATGACTATGCTGAACGTATCTATTTAGATAACGGAGATTTTGCATATTTAGATTCTCAAAAAATTTCAGCGTCTGTATTAAACAAAACTGCTAATCAGGAATTTGTTATTTATGGTGGTACATTTGTTGGTGCAAATCCTGCCTGGGGAGATGAAGGGTTTGGAGTTATGGCACCTGGAAACTACACTAAAAAAGATTACCAAGGAATGTTCTTAGAAGGGCAAACTTGGGAAGATACTAATATTCCTGAATCATACAAAATTATTGAAACTACACATGCAGACGGAAGACCTGTATATACAGTTACATATACTAAATAAAAGTATAAGGAAAGGACACTGTCCTTTCTTTTTTTATCTCAATAATTTTACTTATGTAGAGTGATTTTATAGTTTGTTAGAGAATAATTTATAGTAATACTACAAAATTTTTGACTTTTTATGTTAGTAAATGTTAAAAAATTTATACGCAATAAAATGAAAGGTGAATTATTATGAAAAAATTTAAAAGTATTATTTTATACGATTAAGTTTAGCATTAGCAGTATGCTGCGCAGTAGTTGGAACCGTTGCATACTTAACAAGCGAAGATAGTGATGTAAACGTAATGGCTCTTGGTAATGTTAAAATTAATCAAATTGAAAAAGAACGTGTTTTTAATGATTTTGGTAATGTAGTGGGTATGAAAGATTTTACACAATCTCAACCATTATATCCAGCAGTAGGAATTAACGGTGCAAATACAAATGAAGTATGGGCACCTAATCCAAATGTTGATATCTATTAAAAAGATTACTTAGGAGATAGATATCCTGGTGGTAATGGAACATGGCAAAACTTAAACAATGTATTAGATAAATTTGTATTTGTTGAAAATACAGAATAAACTGATGCATATTATCGTACTATTATTTTATTAGAAGCTGATCAAACAAATTTTAAAAATGATTATGGTCAAGGTTTGATTCATGCTAATGTAACTAGTCGTCCTTTATTTTCATGGTTTCCTAAACATGATGTGCTTGGGATGGTATCGATCTTAAAGGTGGAGTTTCAATGGTTAATGGAACAATTAATCATACTGGAAATACAGCTGCAATTAAAGCATACCAAGTAGGTAAAATTGAAAACGTTGTAATTAATGTTACTGAAACTGCAGGGAAAATTGTGTAATAAACAGTTTTCCCTGTTTTTAATTTAGTTTTAATTTTCTAAAATTAGATTAAAATAGTGATATTATTGAAATGTAAAGATAACTATAGTAACATTAATAATATATTTTTATAAGAGAAAAGAAATTCATTATTAAAAAGTATAGTAGCATTATTGTTATATCTTGGATGTTAATACGGACAATATTTGTATGCTCTTTGATGCTTTATTAAGTAAAAAATAAAATTATGGATGGAACTTTAGAAAATAATAATCCATCAAATCTTCATGAAATCTTATCACATAATTAGGATACTGTATCACAAGGATACAAAGTAGTAAGAGATACACAAATGAATGAGGAGACAGTAGTACTACAATAGATATGATTAAGGATATTTAATTGTACTTTTAGATATATAATGAAATAGGGGTGGGAATATGAAAACAGTTGTAATTACAGGAAATGCACGTGGATTTGGATATGCTATGAGCGAGTTGTTTTATCAAAAAGGATTTAATATTGTCTTATGTGATATTAATGAATCTGCATTAAAAGAAGCTAAAGAAAAATTAGCAGGAAAAGGACAAGGAAAGATTTTATCTTATCAATGTGATATTACACAGGAAGTCCAAGTTAAAAATATGATTGAAGATATTATAAAAGAAAGCGGAAGTATTGATATATGGATTAATAATGCCGGAGTTAATCAGCCTTGTGTTCCTATTTGGGAATTAGATAGTGAAACAATTAATAGATTAATTGATATTGATCTAAAAGGAACTATATTATGTAGTAAACTTGTAATGCCTATCATGATTAAACAAGGATATGGACAAATATTTAACGTAGAAGGATATGGAAGTAATAATGCAACACAATTAGGTTTATCATTATATGGTACAAGTAAAAGAGCAGTTACATATTTTACTGAAGCACTAACTAAAGAAGTGAAAACTATGAACTATAATATATGTATAGGGAAAATAACACCTGGTATTATGATTACTAATTTTATTGATACATCTTTAGGTGATGGTCAAAAAATTGAATTAGATGAAAAAACAAAGAAAGTTTATAATATTTTAGGGGACTATCCTGAAACTATTGCTGCATTTATGGTAGACAAGATTATATCCAATACAAAAAATGGTGCCCAATTCACATGGTTAACAACATTTAGAGCATCATATAGATTTATGACATCGTCATTTAACAAAAGAGATTTCTTTAAATAATAAAAGCAGGCATATGCCTGCTTTTAGTCTATAAATTCATCATAAATAGCTTTAATTGCATCTTTGAAATAACAATTTCTAACACCAATAATAATATTAAGCTCACTAGAACCCTGATCAATCATCTTGATATTGATTTTTTGCTTAGCTAAAGCATTGAATATTCTAGCAGCTACCCCACGACTTGCTTTCATACCACGACCAACAACTGCAATCAATGCTAAATCGGATTCTAAAACAATAGAATCAGGATTAACAGCACGATGAAGTGCAGCTAAAACACTTTGTTCCTTTTCAATGAAATCAGCAGTATTCACAATAATAGTCATCGTATCGATACCTGAAGGCATATGTTCAAAAGATATTTCATGATCTTCGAAGACCTGTAAAACTTTTCTACCAAATCCAATTTCAGAGTTCATCATATCTTTTTCAATCATAATTGTAGCAAATCCCTGATGACCAGCGATTCCTGTAATCACATGATTTGGTTTATGACATGTTGATTCAACAATTAAAGTTCCTTTATGTTCGGGATAGTTCGTATTTCTTATATTGATAGGAATCCCTTCTTTTCGAATAGGGAAAATAGAATGTTCATGTAAAACACTTGCTCCCATATAAGATAACTCTCTTAATTCTTTATATGTAATTGTTTCAATTACGTCAGGGTCTTTTACAATTCTAGGATCTGCAACTAAAAATCCAGAAACGTCTGTCCAGTTTTCATAAATATTAACATGTGCATTTTTCGCAACAATAGAACCAGTTACATCTGATCCCCCTCTAGATAAAACCTTAATTCTACCGCTGCCATCATTTCTAGAACCATAGAATCCCGGAATAACAACGTATTCCTTTTCTTTTAAAATTGAACTTAAAATAGGATCTGTCATAGCACTATCATAAGTTCCATTTTCGTCAATAAAAATAACATCTTTTGCATCTATAAATTCAAATCCTAAATAATTAGCTAAAATTATACCATTTAAATATTCCCCACGACTTACAGCATAATCATAGCCTTCTTTGTTTTTGAAATTTTCTTTGATAATTTCAAATTCATTATCAAGACATAAATTTAATTTTAAACCTTCAATAATATCCTGATATCTTTCCTTCACTTCTTCAAAAATCTTATCAAAATCTTTATCATCTTTAGCATTGTATGCACCATATAATAAATCAGTAACTTTTGTATCATCTTTAAATCTTTTTCCAGGCGCACTAGGAACAACATATTTTCTAGATGAATCAGATTTAATAATGTCATATACTTTTTTAAACTGATGAGCATCAGCTAAAGAAGAACCTCCAAATTTAACAATCTTACTCATATATAATCCCCTTTTTTATAAAATATAAGATAATTGTATCATTAATACAAAAAGAAGTCTAAATATACATCTTATTTTTAAAAAATAATTTAAAAAAACCTTTCTTTTTTTTAGATTTTGTTGACATTATTCTTATAATTGTGTAGTATATTTATGTGGTTAGCGAGAACTAACTAGAAAGAAGGATGACTATGAAATTAACTGATGCAAGTATTGGTAAAGAATATATTATTAAAAATATACTAACTGATGATGAAGAATTAGATGGATTCTTATTTACATTAGGATGTTATAGTGGAGAACCAATTACTGTTATTTCATATGTTAATGGAAGATATATTGTATCTATTAAAGATGGAAGATATACTTTTGATTCTGAATTAGCAGAATGTATAGAAATATAAAAAAGAAAAATATTTTTTTTGAATAAAAGTTAGCATAAACTAACTAAGAGAAGGAGCAGAAAATGAGAATTGCATTAACAGGAAATCCAAATAGTGGAAAAACAACAATGTATAATATGTTAACAGGTCGCAAAGAACATGTAGGGAATTGGGCTGGTGTAACAGTAGATAAAAAAGAAAGTTTAATTAAAAAAGTATATAGTGGAGAAAATGAATTACTAGCTGTAGACTTACCAGGTGCGTATTCAATGTCACCTTTTACTTCTGAAGAAAGTGTAACAAGTGATTATGTTAAAAATGAAAAACCTGATGTTATTATTAATAT
>JAZLDV010000108.1:0-7440 GCA_045614925.1 Coprobacillaceae bacterium
TGATGTATTTGATAAGTAAAGGGGGGAAGTTCACATGGCAAAAACTGTAGTAAGAGAAAATGAATCATTAGATGATGCTTTACGTCGTTTTAAAAGACAAGTTTCAAGAACAGGAACCCTTGCAGAAGCTCGTAAAAGAGAATTCTATGTAAAACCTGGTTTAAAACGTAAAATGAAATCAGAAGCTGCAAGAAAAAATAAAGGTAAACAAAGATAAGATGTTATCAATGATAACATCTTTTTTTCTTTATGTGCATATGTTTTGATAGGTGATTCTATGATAATGCTAGATAAAGAAAAAGTGATTGTTTCAAAATATAAAGAATTCATATATTTAAGTGACGAGTATATTAAAATCTTAGAAGATAAAGATTATATCTGTATTTATGGAAAATGTTTAAGTGTAGAATATTTTGATTGTATAGAAATTAGAATAAATGGAACAATAAGGTCTGTTGTGTATGAAAATAGGATATGATTATTTTTGCTTTGAGCAGGAATATCTTTTTAATTTTCTAAAATATGTTTCAATCAATAAAATGAGCATCCATCGTATGAAGTATAGAGATGGATTTTATTATTGTTATTGTGGTATATGGAATCGTCATAAGATTATGAAACTTGATTATATACATTATATGGGGAGTATTGGAATCATTAAATATATTTTGTATTTTTTTACATCTGCTTGTAAAATTGCAAGCTGTGCTGCATTTTTGTTTTCTTTGATTATATGTTCTTCTATAATATTTCGTGTTGATATTATAGGGAATCAAACGATGATTACAGAAAAAATGTATAATGAATTAGAAAAGAAACATATTAAAGAAGGATATCCTCTTTTTAGTTATAAACAATTAAATGATATATTTTTAGGATTAAAAAAGAAATTTATTGACGATATTGAATATATGAATATATATCAAAAAGGAAGTGTGTTTTTTATTGAATATACTCCTAAATTAAATAAAAAAGATGTTCACTATGATATGGAGCCCTTATATGCAAGTAAAGATGGATTGATAAAATCTATTCAGGTAAATAATGGGAATGTACTTGTTAAAGTTAATGATTATGTAAAAAAAGGGGATATACTTGTTGATAATAATATTTTGTCAACTGATGGTATGATGAAAAGTACGTTTGTAAGTGGAAATATTTATGCATATACTTTTGAAACTTTAAGTAGTTCATGTAAGTATAATAATTATAATGAAAGTGATGTTTTTTTTTATTTGCTTTTGAAGATAAGAAGCCAGATTCCCTTAAATGCACTCATTGACAAAGAAAATGTTTTGCAAATATCAAAAAGTAATAGTAAAATGAAGTTATCTATTCAATATACCTTGATTGAGGATATTGCGTGTAAAGGAGAAAAAAATGAAGGAAGTTATTAAATTAGATTCTTATACTATAGATGAGTTTAAAAGATTTATTGGTAATCATGAAGATAATATTAGAATATTAGAGTCTGCTTTTGAAACTGAGATTATTGTAAGAGGAGATGAACTTTTACTTTATGATACAGAAGAAAAGTTATCAAAGATTAAAGATATTATAAATACATTGTTAGGTTTAGTAAAACAAGGAAAAACAATTAGTAAAAGAGATGTTATGTATACTTTAAAATTATCTGAAAGTGATAATTTAGCTGCAATGGATGAGCTTTATAAAATAAAAATTGCAAGAACAAAATCTGGTAAACTTATTTATCCAAAAACAATTGGGCAAAAAGAGTATTATAAAGCTTTAAAGAAAAATGATGTTGTTTTTGGTATTGGACCAGCTGGTACTGGAAAAACTTATTTAGCAGTTGTATTTGCAGTTCAAGCTTTAAAAAATAATGAAGTACAAAGAATTGTATTGACTAGACCAGCAGTTGAGGCAGGAGAAAATTTAGGTTTTTTACCTGGTGATTTAAAAGAAAAAGTAGATCCATATTTAAGACCGTTATATGATGCTTTATATGATATGTTAGGACAAGAACAGACTGAACGATTAATTGAAAAAGGTACAATTGAAATTGCGCCTTTAGCTTATATGAGAGGTAGAACATTAGAAGATGCTTATGTTATTTTAGATGAAGCTCAAAATACAACTGACGCACAAATGAAAATGTTTTTAACGCGTTTAGGTTTTAATTCTAAAATGATTATTACTGGAGATGTGACTCAAATCGATCTTCCTAAAGGCAGTGTGAGTGGGCTTAAAAAAGCTATGACAATATTAAAAAATGTTTCAGGAATACGTTTTGTTCACATGAGTGCGCTAGATGTAGTACGTCACCCTGTAGTTCAAAAAATTATTGAGAGATATGAAAATGATGAAAGCAAGGAATTATAGTTCCTTGCTTTTTAGATATGATTTTAATACTTTTATATGGGCAGTAGATATTGCTAAATCTTGAAGTTCATCAAGAGAGTATAAATGATCATTTGGCTGTTCTAATTTGAATTCATAAACATTCATATACCATGTTTTGTGAGTGAATACATGTTTAACAGTTGAAATAGATGCGATAATATCTATTTCTAAATGAAAGTCTTTTTTAAATTTTTCAATAAATGAATAAGGACTTTCTACGTTATATTGGATAAATCCAAATAAATTTTCTAGTAAACCGTTACTGTTTTTAATAAGCATTAATTTATCTTTATATGTGATTATTCCTGTGATATGCGATTCTTCTTTATGTTTTATTGTTTTTATATTTATAGGCAATACATTTTGCTGATTTTCTTTATGTGCTAAGCAATGTGTCATAATAGGGCATATTTCACATTTAGGGTTCTTAGGTTTGCATATTGTTGCTCCTAGATCCATTAATGCCTGATTGAATAAAGATGGTTCACAATCTTTTAATAATATCTCAATATGATCTTTAAATTTTTTCTGTGTTGAATTTAAAGCGATATTGTCTTTTATATTTAAAACTCTGGACATAATTCTTAAGGCATTTCCATCAACTGCAGCTATAGGCATATTATAACTGATAGAACAAATTGCGCCTGCAGTATAATGTCCAATTCCTTTTAAAGATATGATATCATCATAAGTTTCAGGAAATTGGCTGTTATATTTTGAAACTATTATATTTGCAGTTTCATGTAAATGTTTTGCTCGACGATAATAACCTAATCCTTCCCAATATTTATACACTTCATCTATAGATGCATTAGCTAATGTTTTAACATCAGGAAATCTTTCTATAAATCTATTATAATAAGGGATGACTGCTGATGTTGTGGTCTGCTGCAACATGATTTCACTTATCCAGATTAAATAAGGGTCTTGAGTCAATCTCCAAGGAAAATCTCTTTTATTCTGATTGTAATATTGAATTAAATCGTTTTGTATACTATTCATAAAATCACCATTAATAATTATACTTATATAATTTCTATTTAAAAGTGATTTGCTTAAAAAGATAATCTATATCTTTTATGTTTTATAATTGTTTAGTAATAAATCTATTTAATATATGAACGAAAATTAATATGGTAAAAATGAGTGATATTTATTAAGATTAATGTTATTATATATATGGGAGGTGGATTTATGAAACTAATTATTGCTATTATAAATAATGACGATTCTTTATATGTACAAAGCGCTTTGACTGAACATGGTTATTTTGCTACAAAATTGGCAACATCAGGGGGATTTCTTAAAAAAGGAAATACAACATTTTTTATTGGAACTGATGACGAAAAAGTAGATGGTGCTATTGAAATTATAAAAAAACATGCAAGAAAGAGAGTTGTAAAAGAGCCAACTGTACCTCCTAGTGAGATTGGTGATTTTTTTAATCCAGTTATGGTTGATGTTGCTGTTGGTGGTGCAACAGTTTTTGTTGTTGATGTTGAAAGATTTGAGAAATTATAAAAACAGCATATGCTGTTTTTTCTTTAGGAGAATATATGGAATATAGAGTTTTAAATGAAAAAGAATTAAAAAAATTAAATTATGAAAATTGTTTTGGAGTTGGCTGTTTTGAAGAAGAATGTATAGGATATATTATTTTAAGAGATTATCGATTTATTATTGATTTATATGCTAAAGATAATTTGATAAAAGATCGTTTGATTGATTTGATTTTATTTTATTCTTCGGATGAGTGTGTTTCTAATATTGAAGATCATATATTTTTTAAAAAAGGATTTGTTTTAGAAAATAATGCACTAAAATATAAACGTGATCTTTATAATTTTAAAAATTATGATGAAGTTCATGAATTTATATCTCAACAAAAAGATAGAGTTTATTCATTAGATAATTTTAAAAGATTTATGAATGATTTTGGGAATCCACAATATCTTTTAAATTGTATACATGTCGGGGGTACAAATGGAAAAGGGTCAACAACGAATTATATTCGTAGTGTGCTTCAAAAAGCAAATTATAAAGTAGGAACTTTTACTTCTCCTGTATTGATTACAAGAAGAGAAGTGATGAAAGTGAATAATGAAATGATAAGTGAAGATGAAATTATAAGTATTGCAAATCGATATATGAAATATTGGCTTGATTATGAAATTTCAATGTTTGAAATAGAAGTGTTTATTTCTGTATTATTCTTTATTTATCATCACGTTGATTACGTTGTTTATGAAGTCGGATTAGGTGGAGAGTTAGATGCTACGAATATAATAAACTCTTTAATAAGTATTATTACGAATATAGGATTAGATCATACAGAATATTTAGGAAATACTTATAGAGATATTGCTGCTACTAAATCAGGTATTATCAAGAAAAATAGCTTATTTGTTACTAATGAGAAAAAAGAAGAATGTTTAGATGTATTTGAATCTGTGTGTATTAAAAACAATACACAATATCATAGATGTGATGAACCAAAAAACATTAAATGTGATAATTTGTTAGAATTTGATTATAAAAATTATCATATTATTTTAAATACACAAGCGTTTTATCAAAGTGAAAATTGTTCATTAGCAGTCGAAGCATTATGTTTACTTAGAACAAACGGTTTGGCTCGTTTTAGTGATGAACATTTAATGGATGGATTGAAAGAAACATGCTGGCCAGGAAGGTTTGAGGTTGTAAATCATAATCCTTTAATTATTATAGATGGTGCTCATAATAAAGAAGGTATGAAAGCTTTTGTGGAATCTGCAAAAAGATATAACAATGTTAAAATTATATTTAGTGCTTTAAAAGACAAAGATACTCAATCTATGATTGAACAGTTATTAAGTGTTAGTGAAGATGTAACAGTATGTGAGTTTGATTTTTATAGAGCACAAAAGGCAGAACTGCTAGCAATGGACTATCCAGTTAAAATTGAAAAGAATTGGATGAAAGCTGTTGATGATGTTTATTCATTTGATGGAACAGTATTTATTACAGGTTCTTTATATTTTATTGCAAAAGTAAGAGAGTATATAAAAAGTAGAAATTAAACTTGTATAATTTGTACTAGTGTGTTATTATCACAACGTGAAATGAGACTGTAGCCAGGGATTTCCTGGCTTTTTTTAATGATGTTTGCCTTTTTTGTCGTAGGTGGGTAAACATAAAGTCTAAAAACAGAAAGAGGTAAATAAATGAACAAAATTGTATTTAAAGAATTAGGATTATCTAGTGATGTTTTAAAAGGGATTGAAATGATGGGATATGAAAATCCATCACCAATTCAGGAAAAAGCTATTCCTGTGTTGTTAGAAGGGTATGACATTATTGGTCAGGCACAAACGGGAACAGGAAAAACTTTAGCTTTTGGTAGTGTTCTTTTATCAAAAATTGAAAAGAAGCCTAAAACAGTTCAAAGTTTAATCTTATCTCCAACAAGAGAATTAGCTTTACAGATTCATGAGGAGTTAAAAAGAATTGGAAAATATACTGGTTTAGAAATTGTAAGTGTATTTGGTGGAAGTGAAATTGAAAAACAGATTAAAGATATTAAACGAGGAGCTAACATTGTTGTAGGAACTCCTGGTCGTGTTCAAGATTTAATTAGAAGAAAAGTATTAAAATTAAATCATGTAGAGTTTATGGTTTTAGATGAAGCAGATGAAATGTTAAATATGGGATTTATTGAAGATATTGAAAATATTTTAAAAGAAACTCCTGAAGAAAAACAAACTGCATTATTTTCTGCTACTATGCCTTCAGATATTAAGAAAATTGCAAGTTTCTATATGAGAAATGATTATAAACATATTGAAATCAAGTCAAAAACTAAAACAGCTACCACAGTGTCTCAATATTATTTTGAAGCAAGTCAGCCTTTGAAATTTGAAGTATTATGTAGAATCTTAGATTCTAGAGTTATGGATAGTACATTAATTTTCTGTAAAACAAAAAGAAGTGTTGATGAAGTTGTCGCTGCAATGCAGCAAAAACATTATAATGTTGAAGCAATGCATGGAGATTTATCTCAAAATCAAAGAATGAATACTTTAAATAGATTTAAGACAGGAAAAATTCAATATTTAGTAGCAACAGATGTTGCAGCAAGAGGTATTGATGTTGATAATATATCTCATGTTATTAATTATGAAATGCCTCAAGAAGATGAGTTATATATTCATAGAATTGGAAGAACGGGTAGAGCAAACAAAAAAGGTGAAGCTTATAGTATTGTTACAAATAAAGAAAAAGCATACCTTATGTCAATTGAAAGAAAAACAAATAGTAAGATATTAAAATTAGATGTTCCTACAAATGAAGAAATCTTTGATCAAAAAATTAGAGAATTATTATTTGATGTTCAAGAAGATATGTTAAAAGGGAATAAAGATGCTTTTGTTGAAATTGTAAGAGATATTCCTGCTAATATGAAAACGGATGTAATGGCTACGATGTTATCTATGCTTTATAAACAAAGAGTAGGATTTGATTATAAAGAAGAAGTAACTGACAAAAAGTATGATCGTATATTTATGAATTGTGGTTCTATGGATAAAGTTAGTGCTATTGATATTATAGAGTTTTTATCAGAAGTTGGTAAAATTAAACGTGGTGAAATTGGAGATATCACAATTAAAAGAAAATTCACTTTTGTTGATGTGAAATCTAAAGTAAGTGCTAAAGTGATGAAAAACTGTCATAAACAAAAAATTAATGGTCGTAGAGTTAAACTTGAATTTGCTGGAGACAGATAAAAAAGTGTAAATTAGGGATTCTTTTTAAAAGAATTCCCTTTTTTTGTTGATTTTGATATTGAAAGCACAATAGTAAATGTAGTATAATAATGTCGCAATCACAAAGGAGGAAATACTGATGGAAAAATATGTATATCTATTTAGTGAAGGCGATGCAAGTATGAAAAACACTCTTGGAGGAAAAGGTGCTAACTTAGCAGAAATGACTAAATTAGGATTACCTGTACCTCAAGGGTTTACTGTAACTACTGATGCCTGCACAAGATATTATGAAGATGGTAAAGTGATCGTAAAAGAAATCGAAGACCAA
>JAZLDV010000109.1:0-18938 GCA_045614925.1 Coprobacillaceae bacterium
AATAATCCTAAAGTATCACTCATTGCACTAACATGCATACGATTTAATACATATTTAAACTTATAGTTCCCTATTACTGATGCCACTACAACAAATAAACCTACAATAATCAGGATTGTTCCTATAATTGAGCAAAATATATTCAACATACTATTCTCCTTTTCCTTTTCTATAAATCATTTCATTATAGACACCAACAAATACTCTTGAAAATAAAACAACTGCTAAAAAACTAAATAATGCATATATAATCGCAACATCAATTAACCCAATTTCATGAAATAATACAGCTATAATACAAATAATTAAAATAACCTGTGTTCCAATCATATTAATCGCTAATATTCTATCTGCAATTTTAGGTCCTTTAATAGAACGAATAAAACTAAAAATCATACAAAATACAAGTACAATTAATGATGCAGTTAATACAATATTTTTTAAAGATTCTACCATTTATTCTTCCTCCAATTTCTTTAAGATTCTAATAAATTGACTTTCTTTTAAATCATCAGCAAGAATTTTATCAAGACAATGAACAGTTAATATATTATCTTCTAATAAAACAGTAATTGTTCCTGGTGTTAAAGTAATAAAATTTGAAAGTATAACTTTAGACCATGACTTTTTTAAATCTACTGCAAAAGAAACAATTGCAGGCTCCATACGATATTTATCACTAAATACCCAGTAAATAACCTGTCTATTACTTTTAGCAATTTCTATAAATAAAACAGCTATCAGTTTTAATATAAGTCCTCCTTTTACAAAAATTCTTAGTTCACCTTCAATATCATAATCCATATAAAAAATACAGAATAAAGTTAATAAAATAGAAAATAAAAGACCAAATAAAGCAATTTCTAAATTCAATTTACCATTAAAAATCACCCATAATGCAAATAGTAAAAATGCCATTTTTTCACATCTCCTTAGTACGTAATTAGTTTAATTTTACTATAACTAAAATTTTTGTCAAACATTAAAAATAAAAAAATAACACAACTATAAAATTGTGTTATTTAGATATTATTTCTATAGAATTTTCTCCAATTAGAATGGTATGTTCCCATTGTGCAGATAATAATCCATCTGCAGTATAAGCAGTCCACTCATTCTCACCTACAAATATTTCATTAGTCCCTTGGTTAATCATCGGTTCAATTGTAATAACCATTCCTGGAACTAAAGTAACAGTTTTGATTTTAGCATCATAATGAAATACATAAGGATCTTCATGCATAGATAAACCTACACCATGTCCACAAAAATCTTCAACGACACTGTAACCATTTAAGTGAGCATGCTGTTCAATAATTTTTCCAATATCACCAACACAGTTTTCCCATGGTTTAATATTTTCAATTGCTTTTTCTAAACATTCCTTACTCACTTGAACTAAACGTTTCGCTTCTTCGTCAACTTCTCCTATCATAAACATACGTGAAGCATCTGCATAATATCCATTATAACATGTTGTTGCATCAACATTGATGATATCTCCTTCTTTTAAGATAACATCAGCACTAGGAATTCCATGACATACTTCATCATTAATTGATGTACAGATACTTTTTGGATATCCATAATATCCTAAATCAGCAGACGTGGCATTGTTTTGTTTTAAATATTCATTAGTTAAAACATCAATATCTTCTGTACTCATACCAGCACAGATTCTTTGTTCAATATAATCTAATAAGCCATTATTGATCTTTGCAGCTTCTTTGATTCCTTCTATCTGTTTTTGATTTTTAATCATTTTCTTTTTAGGAATGGCATGACCTTTATATTTTACAGTCTTTAATTTCTTATCAAATTCTTTATGACAATCATTATATAAAATCCCACTGCCACACCAGCACACCTTATTATACATATTCATATCTCCTATCAAAAAAAGAAGCTAAACATAGCTTCTTTTCATTTTTATTCAACACCTACAATAAATGAATATACAGGTTGTTTTCCATTTACAACTTCTAATTCTACATCTTCATATGCTTCTTCAATATAAGCTGTAACTTCTTCAACTTCCTCTTCATTAACATCTTCACCATAGATTAATGTAACGATTTCTGAATCTTCATCAATTAATCCTGATAATGTATTTTTTAATGCATCAATTTTACTTGGTACACATCCTGTAATTGCTTTTTCACATAATGACATATATTGATTTGCAAAAATATCTACACCATCAATATTTGTATCTTTAATTGCGAATGTTACTTGTCCTGTTTTTACATTTGCAATAGCATCTTTCATTTCTTCTAAGTTTTCTTCTAATGAAGCTTCTGGATTAAACATGATACATGCAGATAATCCTTGAGGAATTGTTTTAGAAGGAATAACTTGTACATCGATTTCATCTTCTAAAATAATAGCAGCTTGTTGTGCAGTCATAACAATATTTGAGTTATTAGGTAAAATAATAACATGATTTGCATTAACATCACGGATTGCAGCAACGATATCTTCAGTAGAAGGATTCATTGTTTGTCCACCACTTACAACATGATCACAATGTAATTCTAAGAACATATCTTTTACTCCATCACCAGCAGCAACGCTAATAATAGCAACTTCTTTTTTCTCTTTTACAGGAGCACTTGCTTGTGAAGTTAAAGAGTTATGCTGTTCTTGCATGTTTTCAATCTTTAATTTTAAGAATTCTCCATATCTTTGAGCTGCATTTAACGCATTACCTGGTTTTAAAGTATGAACGTGTACTTTAACGATTTCTTCATCTTGTACAACAACGATACTGTTTCCAGGAATTCTTTCTAATTCTTTCTTTAAGCTATCTTCTTTAAAAACTTTAATTTTAGCAGGATCTAAACGAATGATAAATTCAGTACAGTATCCAAATTCTGCTTCACCGCTTGTTTCATATTCAACTAAAGCTGAAGAATCAGCATCACTATGAATTTCAATACGTTCAATTTCATCTCCTACTAAACCACACATAAATCCAGTAAAGATTAATAATAAACCTGCACCACCACTATCAACAACACCAACTTCTTTTAATACTGGTAATAATTCAGGTGTTCTTTCTAATGAATTCTCAGCTTCTTTAACAAAATAAGAGAATACATCTTCAATATCCATACCAGGTTTAGCATATTTAACAACAGCTTCACTTGCTTCTCTAATAACTGTCAGAATAGTTCCTTCAACAGGTCTCATAACTGCTTTATAAGCAACTTTAGCACCATTTGCTAAAGCATGAGCAAATTCAACTGCATCACATTCTTTTTGACCTTCTAATCCCATAGAGATTCCTCTAAAGATCTGAGATAAGATAACACCAGAGTTTCCTCTTGCCCCCATTAATAAACCTTTAGATAATTTTTTTGCAACTTCGTAAATATCATTTGATTCAAATTTTTCAATTTCATTACTTCCAGCACTGAATGTTAAAGACATATTCGTTCCAGTATCTCCATCAGGTACAGGGAATACGTTTAAAGCATCAATTTCTGGATGATTATTGTGTAATACTGTTGCACCAGCAACAACCATCTTTCTAAAAAGATTACCATCTATGATTTTCATGATTTACCTCCAAATTAATCAACAACGCGAACACTTTGAACAAATACATTCACGCTCTCAATATCTACATCTAATGTTGATTCTAATACATATTTCACTTTCTTTTGAACTTCATATACTACTTGAGAGATTTTAATACCATATCCTGCAATAATGTATACATTGATAATGATACCAGTTTCTCCATCTTCAACAACAATACCTTTAGAATAATTATCTTTACCTAATAAGCCATAAAATCCATCTTTCATGATTTTTTGACTTGCCATACCAACAACACCATAACATTCTGTAGCAGCATTTCCAGTAATGCTAGCAACAACATCTAATGACACATTAATATTACCTAAATCAGTTGTTTTTTTAATCATATTTATTCATCCTTTCATAACGCATAATATAAGTATATATATTATTATATCTTATTTTTTTACTAATGACAAACATTTGCATTCTTTATGTAGAATGCATACGCATTATAACCTACAAGATTAAATAAGTAAATGAAAAAAAATAAAAAAATGTTGAATTATTGACTAAATTCATTTAATATATATTCATCCTTGTATGGATAAAAGAATTTATTTTTTAAAAATAATAAAAAAATTATTGCTTTTTTATCCTAATAATGGTATTATATCAAGGTATGTGAATCATATTTAGTAAAGGATGGTGAAAATAATGGCTAGAAAATGTGAAGTTAGTGGAAAAGGACCAATGTCTGGTAATACTCGTTCTCACGCATTAAATGCATCTAGAAGAAAATGGAATGTAAACTTACAAAAAGCTACTATTTTAGTCAATGGTAAACCAAAAAAAGTTAAAATTTCAGCGAGAGAATTAAGAACTCTTAGAAAAAGCGCTTAATAATAAAGAATGCATCTTAGTTTAGGATGCTTTTTTATTTTTTAGGGGTATGTTTTTATACATACTCCTTTTTTTATAGATAAAAAAAGATGCTTATAAATCATAAGCACCTTTAAATCCAATAAATATTCTATTTTCATCAACAAGTAAAGGTCTTTTAATTAACATACCATTCTCACTTAAGATTTTAGCAGCCTCTTCTTTACTCATTGTTTTAACATGTTCTTTCATATTCATTTCTTTATATAATTTACCACTTGTATTAAAGAAAGGTTTGATTCCCTGATCATACATTTCAATCCATTTTAACATTTCTTCATAACTTGGTGTCTGTATTACTATATCTCTTAATTCTATTTCTATATTTTGTTCTTTTAAATATTTCAATCCTTTTTGACAAGTAGAACATCTTGGATAATAAATATATTGCATAATTAGACCTCCAATAATGATAAAGCAACTCTTTTTTTATTCATATCTATTTCATAAACATAAACATCTACAATATCTCCTACATTACATATATCTAATGCATGTCTGATTTTTGTTTTAGACATTTTTGAAATATGAATTAATCCATCATTTTTTAATCCGATATCAACAAATGCACCAAAATCAACAACGTTTCTTACAACACCTTGTAATTTCATTCCTACTTTTAAATCATCAATCTGTAAAATATCTTTTTTTAGTAATGGAGCATTGTATTCATCTCTAGGACTTCTATGTGGAGAAACAAATGCATCTAATAAATCATCTAATAAATATGTATCTAAATTTAATTCTTCTGCTACTTTTTCTTTATTTATATTTACTAATGCATTTTTTACTGTTTCAGTTCCTAAATCTTCTTTATTTAAATTAAAGTATTTTAATAATCTTAAAGCGTCATCGTAGTTTTCTGGATGTATAGATGTTTCATCAAATTTTTCTTCACCTTCTAAGATTCTTAAGAATCCTACAGACAATTCATAAGTTTTATTTCCTAACTTACTTACATTCTTAATTTGTGATCGATCAGTAAACTTACCATGTTCTTCTCTATATTTAACAATATTCTTTGCTAGAGTCATAGATAAACCAGATACATATTGAAGTAATGAAGGTGATGCCGTATTAATATTTACACCAACTTGGTTTACTGCCTTTTCTACAACGAAATCTAACTGCTCAGTTAGTTTTTTCTGATTCATATCATGCTGATACTGTCCTACAGAAATCGCTTTAGGCTCAATTTTTACTAGCTCTGCTAAAGGGTCCTGTAAACGTCTTGCGATTGAAACAGCTGAACGTTCTTCTACCTGATAGTCTGGAAATTCTTCTTTAGCAATACTGCTTGCTGAATAGACACTTGCTCCTGCTTCTGAAACAATAACATATTCAACATTTAAATTGTATTTTTTAATAAATGACGCTATAAAGCTTTCAGATTCCCTACTTGCTGTTCCATTTCCTATCGCAATAATCTGGATATTATGTTTTTGAATCATAGATAATAAAATCTTTTCATCCTTGCTGTAATCATCTTTAGGTAATGTAATAAAGACTTTATTAATTCCTAATACTTTTCCTGTAGGGTCAATTGCAGCTAATTTACATCCTGTTCTAAGACCTGGGTCAATTCCTAATACAAAACGATCTTTTAATGGCGATTGCATTAATAATTTTTCTAAATTAATAGAAAAAATCTTTAATGCCTGTTCTTGTGCTTTTTCAGTTAATTCACTGCGCATTTCTCTTTCTACTGAAGGAAAGATTAATCGTTTAAATGCATCCTTCACACAATCTGCTAATAAATCTTTTAAATCTGTTTCTCTTTTTCTAAAAACACCATTTAAAATATATGTTTCAAATCTTTGTGTATCTATTTCAATAGAAACACTGATAACTTTTTCTTTTTCTGCTCTATTGATTGCTAGAATACGATGTGATGTAATTGTACTTACTTTTTCTTTATAGTCATAATACATTTCATACACTTTATCTTTATCATCATGTTTTTTCTTTTCTTTTGTGATAATAAGACCTGTTTTAAAGATCATATCTTTTGTATATTTTCTATATTTTGCTTCATCACTGATTGTTTCTGCAATAATATCTTTAGCCCCTTCAATAGCCTCTTCTTTTGTACTGACTTCATCATTTAAATATTTAATTGCTTCTGCATTTATATCTAAATGTCTAGGTAATTTAAGAATTGTTAAAGCTAAAGGTTCTAAGCCTTTTGCTTTAGCAATAGAAGCTTTTGTTTTTTTCTTTTCTTTAAATGGTCTATAGTAATCTTCGACTTCACTTAATTTTTCTGCTTTTAAGATATTATTTTTTAATTCTTCAGTTAATAAACCTTTTTCATCAATTAATCTGATAACATCTTCTTTTCTTTGTAAAAGATTTAAATTATAACGATAGACACTATCAATGTCTCTAATCTGATCTTCATTTAATCCCCCTGTTTTTTCTTTTCTATAACGAGCAATAAAGGGAACAGTTGCACCATCCTGTAAAAGTGCTAAAACATTTTCTACCTGATTCACACTAATACCTGCTAATGTAGCAACTTCTTTTATAATTTCATTATTCATAATTTCTCCTTTCTATCTAGTGATAAGATTAATCTGCTTATGTAATTTATCACATAGTTTATCAAATATAACCGCCATAATAGCTGTTAATATAAATGATAAAACAATTAATATATATTTATTCATAGTTCCTAGATACATTGAAATAAAGATCATAGGAATTCTTTGTAAGATATAAATACTAAAAGCATGTGTTCCTAAGAATCCTATAGCTTTATTGCCTATTTTAACTTGAGTAAGCATAACAACAATCATTAATACAAAAACTATAGAATGGATATTCATAATATAAATATCTTTTCTAATTCTATAAGTATAGATAAGAAAAAACAAACATAAAACTGCTACAATAACAAAATATTTTTTTATAAATTTTATAATGATATCTTTATAAAGACATAAATATACTCCAAAAGGATAACATAAGACTGTTGAATAAAATCTAGTAGGTAATTCAAGCGTATTTTTTGATATAACAATATAAATAAATGTACCTAATGTTATTCCTATAGCAACAAGATTGTCTTTTTTAAGTACTTTTGCACAAATATAAGAAAGTATATACATAATTAAAATAGTAAAAATATACCAGTTACTATTTCCTATAGATTTATATCCTATAAGACTTAATAATACTGTAGATAATTTATAATTCTTATTTAATATGCATCCAGTAATATAATAAAGCATAACAGCAATATCGAAATTGATTAATGTTTTTATTACTCTATTTTTAACAAAAGACTTTAAATAATTAGGATTATTGCTTAACTGATACATAACTCCATATCCGCTAAATGCCAGAAATGTAGTAACAACTAATTGTCCATGATAAGTCTGAAATTTACCATATAAAGCATCCATTAAAGATGAATTTAATTCAAAATACTGAGTACAATGACTAAGAAAAATCAACAAAGTAAAAATACCATTAATCATCAATGTATCTGTTTTTGTTAATACAGATTCATTATGATGAAATTTTATTTTATATAAACATAATAAGATACTTATAATTACAAAGATAAACATGTTTGCTCCTCCTTAAAAACTATCTGTTCTTTATCTCACTATAATTTGTGTTTTATAATTATAACATAAAAAAAGAAATAGGAAACCTATTTCTTAATTAAGTCATAGATAGCTTTTGCATAAATTGCAGTTGCTTTCATTAAATCATCAATATCAATTTGTTCATTATTCTGATGAATTTTATTGTTTGTACCTGGGAATTCTACACCAAATGCAACACAGTTAGGCATTGATTTTGCATAAGTCCCTCCTCCAATAGATTGAGGTTTATGTTCATTATCACCTGTAAATTCTACATAAGCATTATGAAGTTTTTGAATCAATTCACTTTCAGGATCAACATATAACGCTTTTCCTAAATGATGTCTGAAAGTAAAACCAAATTGGCTGCAGTTTTTATCAACAGGAACTGTTAAATCTTCATCAGTCACTTCATGAGGAACTCTCATATCCACAACGATTCTTGCTTCTTCATTGTTATATGTTAAGATACCGATACTTGAAGTTAAATCTCCTAATTGACCATGATAAGCAATACCTAATTTATAACCATAATGATCATCAAAGAAACATTCATCAATAAAATGAATTAATTTATTTTGTGTATAATCTGCTAAATAATGTGCCATATAAGTCACTGCATTAATTCCATAAAAAGGAATAGATGCATGTGCTGATTTTCCTTTTAATGTTAAACAGATTCCTTCTTCACATTCTTTTACATCACCTTGTAAATTATATTGATTTAAATAATTTTCAAAAGATTCTTTATAATCTTCAACATTACCTTTTAAAACAGCAACACATGTTTCAGGAACAATATTCACTGTTTCTCCACCATTCATGCTCACTAAATTATCAGCTACTACTTTTCCATTAAATTCAAAGTGACATCCTGCTTTTTCACCATAAACAACAGGGAATTCTGCATCAGGTGTAAATCCCATAGCAGGAAATGGCATTTTTGTAAAATAATGTTTTACACAAGCAGAACCATTTTCTTCGTTACATCCAAAAATAATTCTTGTTTTCATTTTCACTGGTAATTTTAATTCATCAATAATTTTTGCAGCATAGTATCCTGCAATTAATGGTCCTTTATCATCAGCAACACCACGACCAAATAACTTATTATCTACAATAGTCATATCATATGGAGGATAATCCCATCCTACTTTATTACATGGAACAACATCTAAATGTCCTAAGATTCCAAAAGAGTCTTCTCCTTCACCTACATCAATATGTCCTGCATATCCATCTACATCTAAAACATCATATCCATCACGTTTTCCAATTTCTAACATTGCATCTAATGCATCTCTACATGCTTTTCCAAACGGCTGATTGATATCAGCAGTTGTATGATCTAATACAGAAGGAATCTGACATAATGTTTTTATATCCTTTAACATATCTTCTTTTCTTTTTAATACTTCACTCATAAAATCTATCATTTTTATCACCTCTATTTATTATTATAACAAATATCAAAAAAAAGAGATACAAATATAATAAAAAGTGATATGATATTAGATAAAAAAGGAGGATATTGTCATGAAAGATATTCAATTTCATATTACTGTTAAAGGAATAGTCATTTATAATAATAAAATTCTAATTATGAAAAAAGTAAAACCATCAAGTGATGGTTATGGTTATTGGGAATTACCTGGAGGTGGATTGGAATACGGAGAAACACCACACGAGGCTTTAATTAGAGAACTAAAAGAAGAAACAGGACTAACGATTAAAGTCATTAAACCTGTTTATACATTTACTGCTATAAGACCTAATTATCAGACTGTAGGTATTGGTTTTTTATCCATTCCTACAAATGACCAGGTTGTATTATCACATGAACATACTGAATATAAATTTGTTGATGCGATTGAAATTAAAGATTATTTAAATGAAACTATTTATAATGATATCAAATTAACAATTGAAGAATATAATCTTATAAAAAAATAAGTCTCATTGAGACTTATTTTTATTCTTTATTTTCATCATTTTGTTTTACATCACAAGGATTTTCATTATCCATAAACTGTTCATATTCATTTTCATATTTTTCTCTTAAAGCAGATAGTTTTTTTGAATAGACTTTCTGATTATGGAAATATAAATATGCATATGTTAATGTCGTACATAGTAGAATCAATGATGCACATGATAATATTTTAATAGCTTGTGAATATGTGCATTGATGATTAAATAGATTAACCATCTCTTCATTCTCTTCAATAGATACAAATCTTTGAATTGTTCCTTCTAATTGATCAAATGAATATAGGTTTTTTTCACCTTTTTCATTTATTAGATATGCAACAACATAATCCTTATATTGTTCATTTTCATATGTCCATCCTTCAAACTGTTTATCATTAATTACAATTTCTGATAAAACTAACTGATTTTGTTTTTTTAATTCTTCAGGAATAGCACATAGAACATATGTTTCCCCTAATATTTCTATAGTCTCATATAATGATACAATTTGACCATCATCATAGATATACATATGTTTTTGTCCAGATTCATTCATAAGATAAATAATTTGAATCTTTGAAGTTTCATGAGTCCATGACTTAATTTTTCGTCCTTCAATAGTTAAAGTTCCTTCTTTAAATGACTTAGGAACTGGTGCATCTTTAACATCATAAAGAAGACCTAACTTTTCATTTTTATAGTTAATAAAGTGAATAGGCGTTTCTTTAACATCTACACTTATTGTATAAGTTCTTTTCTTCCCGCTTTCACTTGTACATGTTATTTTTATATTCTGTTTTCCAATAACAAGATTATGACTACCGTTTCCTTCAACTTTAGCTTTGTTATCATTAGCTAATGCATTGATATTTATACTTTCTGTATCAGATGTTAAAGAGACAAAATAACTTTGCACATCTTTATTAAATACAGGCGTTAATGAACCTGAAGAAACTTCTAATGATTGTAGATAGTTGTCATCTGATAACGGTTCTTTATTCTCATTTACATCTTCTTTATCCGTTTTATCAGGAACATTTGTTGTAGGCTTTTCTTCTTTTTCAGAAGTATCTGGCTTTACTGTCTGCTGATTGTTTTGTGGTTTCGTAACCGGTTTTGTTTCAGCAGGTTTTTTTATATTAATTGTCACTGTTTTACTTCCTGTAATTTCTTCAGCAGAATTGCTTGCTACATCTTCTGCAGTAACAGTTATAGTACTTGTTCCTGATTCTCCTACTTTAGCGCTAAAAGAATAAGTTCCATTAACCCAGTAAACAGATTCACTCAATTTTGCATTTTTAGCAGACATACTGAATTTTCCTTCTCCATCTACTTTAATTGTAATAGTCACAGTAGATTGAGGAGAAACAGTCGTTTTACTAGCAGTAACTTTAAAGTCTGCTGCAAAAACAGGATAAATATTAGAAGCAATTAACATAAATGATAAAATTACATAAGAAAGTGTTTTTATAATTTTTTTCATCTGTTTCCCTCATTTAGAATAATTTATTTTTTCCCATAATGTGATTTTTGATCATAATATAATCAATTGATGATATTTTTCCATCTTCATTCACATCAGCTCTTTTTAATTCATTCTTTTCTAATACAGTTACATTCATAATATGATTTTTAATTAAAATATAATCGATAGAAGAAACTTTATGATCATTATTCACATCACCTTTTAATGCCACTTCTTCGACCTTATTTTTTATATCATAAATAACTTTTACTTCATTTTTATCAACATAAACATAATCTCTTAATGCGTTATATGAATCAGGATTAGATACATTCATATAATTACGATTATCTTTTAAAATTGTATCAGAATAAATTTTAAAACTATTATCTTTTTCTTCTATAACAGTAAAAGGAATATTGTAAACAAAATAATTTGTATTACTGTTTACAGCTGCTCCTGATGAATAAATAATATTTTCTAGATCTGTTTCTTTATAAAACTTAACATTACCATTTTGGCTTATTAAAATCTCATATTTATGATAATCAACATCATCACATAATTGATTGATTTTATAACTGAACGAAGCTGCTTTTTCACCCCAATATGGATCTGATGAGTAATATACATTCACTCCGCTTTCTTTATCACCAAGATGCGATCCTCTATAACGATAATCATCACCTGCTAAAAAACCACTACTAATCGTTTTAGATCCAAAATAATACAAACATTCTTCTACGCTATCAAAATAATATGCATCATTTGGATTATCATCTACTGCATTTAGACCAAATAAATTATTTCTAGAAGTTGCATAGTAACTTGTTCCCCAAGCACTTTCATTGATTGCAACTCCTAACATTAATGATGAATTGATACCATATAATTTTTCAGTATTTTTAAATGCTTTTTCTTGATTTAATAATTTAGAATCAGATGCAACTGAAGCAACTGACTTATTAATATATGATTTAATTTGTTTTTCATCAAATTGACTAGGAGCTCTAAATGATAAATATTGATAATAATTGTAATAAGGTTTGTTTTTGTTAATCGCATTACTATTAACATTTACACCTTTTTTATAATCATCTATCATTGTTTCATAATCATTATAGAAATAATGACCATCATAACTGTAATATTTAACGTTATCTTTTAAGTAACTTGGAGTATATCCTACCATTGTAGAAGCTCTTTTAGAAGTCGAACCATAAGCTCCATAATAGTAATAATGATATAAATCACCATTTAAACTTAAATAATAACTCACTTTTGAATTTTTATTATATTCAGTAACTTCTACTTTATCGCTTGGTATATCCATAAATAGACCTGCCTGTTTAACTCTTACAGTTTTACCATCATCTAAAAATTTGATAAAAGCCGCATCGTTAGCAGAAGTTCCATGTGTATAGCCGCTTCGAGGTGCTTTTGTAGTGGTTCCATCATATTCATTATAAGCAGTATATCCAATAATACGTGCAACACCATATTCTATATCTTCTAAAGCAACCTTATTTATTGCTTTATCTGAATCCTCACTTTGTCCTGAGAAATAATCCATAACTTCAACTTCGTTATATGAATGTAACTCAACACTGCCATCTTCTTTTATAACACTATAAAATAAGGATGAATTTGGTTGTATTGGTTCTGCATGAACCGTCTCTTTTACAAAAAACAAAGTTCCTAATACAGATAATGCACCTAAAAACAAGAACAATCTCATATATTTACTCATTTCATCGACCTCCCGCACTCCATTTTATTATACATCAATTTCCATATATAAACAATAAAAAGAAAGATAACGTAAACACATTATCTTTCTTTTAATTCATCTAAATTATATGGTGTCATCTGATAAACATAATAGTTTAACCAGTTTGCAAAAATAAGATAAGCATGTGATCTCCATTTCACTTGAATCTCACCTTCTACATCATCATTTAAATAATAATTTTTAGGCATTTCTCCCTCAATATGTGGATTAGCCAAATCTCTTTTATATTCTTTATCTAAGGTATCTGGATCATATTCAGGATGTCCTGTAATAAAAAATCTAGACCCATCAGTTGTTGCCGCTAGGTAAACCCCTGCTTCTTTTGATTCAGCAAGTATATCTAATTCTTTTACTTTTAAAATATCTTCTTTTACGACATTTGTATATCTTGAATGAGGTGCATAGAACTGATAATCAAATCCTCTTAAAATCTTTCTCATCATTTTATTTTCATTAGTATGATGTAAATATACACCTGTTAATTTATTAGATAAAAGTTCTTTTCTAACATTATAAAAATAATGAAGTGCAGCCTGTGCTGCCCAACATATGAACAAACTGCTAAACACATGTGTTTTAGACCATTCAAATAATTCAGAAATCTCATCCCAATAATCTACTTCTTCAAAATCCAATTTTTCTACTGGCGCTCCAGTAATAATCATTCCATCATATTTATTATCTTTAACTTCATCAAATGTTTTATAAAAAGCTAATAGATGTTCTTTTGGAACATTTTTAGATTCATGACTCGACATATGAATCCAATCAACTTCCATCTGTAATGGTGTATTAGATAATAATCTTAATAATTGTGTTTCTGTTACTATTTTAGTTGGCATGATATTTAAGATTAAGATTTTTAATGGTCTTATTCTTTGTGTTGTAGCTCTTGTTTCATCCATTACGAAAATATTTTCATCTCTTAGTATTTTTGCTGCAGGCAAATGATCTGGTATTTTAATAGGCATAAAAAAACCTCCTTCTATTAAAATGATATAAGTTCATTAAAGATATGAATGATGAACGCATCACTCATTCCTGCTAAGTAATCTACTATACATAATACTATATCCTGATTATTTTTAAAATCATAAATTGTTTTATTATGATAAAGTTCGTCCTTATTTATTCCTTCTACATTAGCATATTTGCTAATCCATCTGATATAGTGAGTAATAAGAGTCGGATAAAGTGTTTGAGCTTTTTTTAGTTCTTCTAATACATTATCGTTTGAAGAATATTTATATAAGATATCAAACATTGACTCTAAGATTAACGATACATATTTGTTGTGAATTTTAACTCTATCAATTAGATAAATATTCTTATAATTGAAATTCATAATTAATTTCATTATTTTAAATGCTTCTTCAGATAACCCTATTCCTAATTCAGGTGTAGAATTATTGACAACATCACATATAAAGTAATTAACAATTGAACCATTGTTAATTACGCTAAACTGATAAGAACTGAATTTATTAATTTCATTTTTTAATTCATCTACAAGTTCTTGACTTATAATATTTAATGTTAAAGCATCTTCTATATCTCTCGCTAGATATGCTATCTTATCAGACATTTTTACAACACATCCTTCATATGTATAAGGATTATATTGTCCAGCATGTTTATATTCATTTAAATCAATATAATCATTTCTTTTTTGAATATATTTCTGATGCATTTCACCGCAATGAGATATAATTCCATCTCTAATTGCATAAGTCAGATTCAGATTATAATAATGATGATTATCTCCTTGTAATAATTCAATGCAATCTACAAAATGAAGACTATTTTTTTCATGCCAGAATCTATCCATATTATGTTTTTTTAATATTTCTGACAATATCGTTTCTCCACCATGTCCAAAAGGTGCATGTCCTAAATCATGAGCAATCGCAATTGCTTTTGTCAGTTCTGTATTTAATCCTAATGCATTCGCAATTGTATAAGATACTGCTTCTACAAGATTAACATGTTCACTTCTTGTACAGACATGATCATTTTCTACTGCAAAAAACACTTGTGTCTTATGTTTTAAACGTCTATAAGCTTCTGAAAATAAAATTCTAGTATAGTCTCGCCCAAATTCACTTCTTATATCAGTATCTCTTTGATATATAGGTGTTTCTCTTTTTATTGCTAGAGAATAATCAGGATGTTCTTCATTCATCGCATACTTTTCAAATTTTTTCTTTTTCATTTTTATCACTTCCTAGAAGTATGTTATACTAAAAAAGAGGTGAAAGCAATGATTAATGAACAATTATTTTTACAGCAATTTAAATGTCTTATTGATGGTGACTTATATCCTTTATCATCATTTTGCAATATTTGCGCATTATTAAATGAATATTTAAACGATATTAATTGGGTAGGTTTCTACTTTACTGATGAAAAAAACAACTTGTATTTAGGCCCTTTTCAAGGAAAAACAGCATGTGTTTATATTGAATATGGTAAAGGTGTTTGTGGAACAGCTTTAAAAGAAGATAAAGTTTTACGTGTTGAAAATGTTCATGAGTTCAAAGGACACATTGCATGTGATAGTGCAAGCAACAGTGAAATTGTCATTCCAATTCATGTACATAATAAAATTATTGGGGTATTAGATATTGATTCTCCACTACTAAATAGATTTTCTAAAGAAGATGAAGATTTATTAATCAAATCAATGAAGATATTAGAAGAGCATTTATCAAAATATTAAAAAAATCCATTCACTATAATGTGAATGGATTTATTTTATTATTTATTAATTACTGATTGAACTAATTCAACTACTTCTTCCATTGTATCTAAATCAATAGCTTTGTTAGCTAATTCAGTCATTTCAGCTTTAGATAAGCTTCTCATTAATTTTCTGATAGATAAGATAGAAGTTGCAGACATAGAGAATTCATCTAATCCTAATCCTAATAATAATGGAGCAGCCATTTCTTCTCCAGCCATTTCTCCACACATACCAGCCCATTTACCTTCTTTATGAGCAGATTCAATTACGAATTTAATTAATCTTAAGATAGAAGGATTGTATGGTTGATATAAATAAGATACACCTGAAGACATTCTGTCAGCAGCAAATGTATATTGGATTAAGTCATTTGTTCCAATTGAGAAGAAGTCAACTTCTTTTGCGAAACGATCTGCAATAACTGCAGCAGCAGGAATTTCAATCATGATACCTACTTGTAATGTTTCAGAAACTGCGATTCCTTCTTCTAATAATTTAGCTTTTTCTTCTAATAAGATTCCTTTAGCTTTTCTGAATTCACCTAAAGTTGCAATCATTGGGAACATGATTCTTAAGTCACCATATACTGATGCTCTTAATAATGCTCTTAATTGTGTTCTAAAGATGTCTTCTCTTTGGAAACATAAACGGATAGCACGAACACCTAAGAATGGGTTCATTTCTTTTTCCATTTCGATAGCAGCGATTTCTTTATCTCCACCGATATCTAATGTTCTAACTACTACAGGTTTACCTTCGTTAGATTCTAAAATTGTTTTATATACATCATATTGTTTTTCTTCAGTTGGAAGATCAGCAGATTCCATGTATAAGAATTCAGTTCTGAATAATCCTACACCTTCTCCACCATTTTCTTTAATTGCATCTAAGTCATTTAATGACCCAATATTAGCAACTAATTCAACATGATGTCCATCAACTGTTTCAGTTTTTTCATTTACTAATTGTTTTAATTCTTCTTTGTATGCTAAATATGCATCTCTTTTAGCAGTATATTCTTTGATAGTTTCTTCATCAGGATTGATTAATACAATACCTTCAATACCATCTAAGATTAATAAATCATCATGATTTACATCTTCAGTAATTGTTTTACAAGCAACTACAGCTGGGATTTCTAAACTTCTTGCCATGATTGCTGAGTGTGATGTTCTACCACCAATGTTAGTAGCAAAACCTCTTACTAAATTTTTATTTAATTGAGCTGTATCAGAAGGTGTTAAATCATCAGCGATAACTACTACTTCTTCATCAATTAAAGTTGGATTAGGTAATGTTCTTCCTAATAAGTTTGCTAATAAACGACGAGAAACGTCTTTTACGTCAGCAGCTCTTTCTCTGAAGTAATCATCACCCATAGATTCAAACATCATTACAAAGAATGCAGCAACTTCTTCTAATGCAGCAGCAGCACATACTTTTTCATTTTTAATTTTATCTTCAACTTGAGTTTTTAATTCAGGATCTTCTAAAACTAAAGCATGAGCATCAAATACAGCTGCTTCATCTGCTGATAAGTTTTTACTTGCAACTTCTTTAATTGTTTGTAATTCTTTAGCAGTTTGTTCCATTGCTAATTCATATTTTTTAATTTCACTTTCTACATCTTCAACAGTTACTTTTTCTACTGTTAAATCTGGCATAACTAATTTATATGCTTTTGCAATCGCAATACCATTAGATGCCGCAATACCTTTAATCATTGTCATTTTGACCTACCTCCATATATGCATATTTTACCTTATTTTGTTCATTAAATAAAGAAGAATTCTAAAGATATTCAATAAAATAATTTCTTTAGTTAATTATTTATCAAAGTCCCATATAATATAACACACAATTTTAAAAAATTAAATACAAAATATACTTTAATTTGATTAAAATAAGTATTATAATTACTTATATATATGAAAGGGGCATTAAGATGGAAGTTATTATCGTAAAAAATTATGAAGAAGCAAGTCAAAAAGCTTGTGAAGTAATGTTAGATGTTATTAAAAACAAACCTAACGCAAATTTAGGAATGGCAACAGGATCTACACCTGTTCGCTTATATGAGTTAATGAGAGAAGATCATAAAGTAAATGGAACTTCTTACAAAGATATTAAATCATTTAACTTAGATGAATATTTTGGATTAGATCAATCTCATCCACAAAGTTATCATTATTTCATGTGTACTAATTTATTCAATGAATTAGATATTGATATGAATAATGTACATGTACCAAAAGGTCAAGGAGATATCGATGAAGAATGTGCTATGTATAATAAATTATTAGCAGAAAACCCAATTGATATCCAATTATTAGGAATCGGTTCAAATGGACATATCGGATTCAATGAACCAGGTACTGATTTTGATTCAGTAACTCATAAAGTTGACTTAAAAGAATCAACTATCCAAGATAACGCTAGATTATTCTTTAACGGAAACATTGATGAAGTACCTACTCAAGCAGTAAGTATGGGTATCGCTAACATTATGGCAGCTAAAAAAGTATTATTAATTGCATGTGGTGAAAATAAAGCTAAAGCAATTAAAGGAATGGTAGAAGAAGAAAAAACTATCGAATTACCAGCAAGCTGCTTACAAGATCATCCTGATTGCGTATTAATTGTTGACGAAGCTGCTGCATCTTTATTAACTAAATAATTAATAAAATAAAGGAAGAAGTCATTGAACTTCTTCTTTTTTTATGCATGAAAAAAACCATCACAGTATCTGTGATGGCTTTTCTTACAAGAAAAAAGGATATCCGAAGGGATATCCGTGAAACTGGCAGCTTGCTATTGTTGCGATTGCTCACTATCGTCGCCGTTATGATGCTTAACTTCTGTGTTCGGTATGGGTACAGGTGTGTCCATCATGCCATCACCACC
>JAZLDV010000110.1:0-9143 GCA_045614925.1 Coprobacillaceae bacterium
AGGATTAGATATTACTAAACAGGCAGAAGTAGATGCAATGGCAGATGCTATCTTAGCAGCAGTTCAAGGATTAGAAGTTAAACCAACTGAACCTGTTGAACCACAACCACCAGTTGAACCTGAAGAACCAGGACAACCTGATCCAGAACAACCAGAACCAGAAGAACCAGTACAACCTGAAAAACCAGAAGTACCTGGAACTGAAGGAGAAACACCAGAAGATGAAAACGTAAATACAAGTGATAATACACAAGTATTTGGATTCTTCGCAATGTTAGTTGCAGCAGCATTCGCTTTTGTGACTGCAAGAAAAAGAAAAGAAGATTAATATAATCTTTAGAAGGTAGAAGGATTTCTACCTTCTTTTTTTGTTTCTTGAAAGTGTTGTGTCATATTGATTTTTTTATGAAAGCGGTTATAATATTATTAGGAAATTTTCAAAAGGAGGAAAAAGTATGAGAAAAACTAAAAAAGTGTTAGCTTCTTTACTTGCTGTGGCAATGGCTATTCCAGGTATGGCAACACAAGTTTCTGCAAAAGATCTTACTCAAGATGCATATGTAACATTAGATAATGGTCTTGAAGTAAAATTAATTGCACAATTTAACGGTGCTGATGGTGATTCATTTATCGCTTCTAACGGTGATAAAGACAGCCAACCAGGTACTCAAGAAGCAGTTTTTGATAACAACACTGATACTAAAGTTGTTTTTAGAAAACAACAAAATGGTTGGGGTGGAGTTTTACAACAAGGTGACTACCTTGGTGTTGAATTTAAAGAAGCTGTTTCATTAAAAGGAATTAAATTTGTATTCGGTGATCATGGTAATGATTATTTTGGAAATGCAAAATTACAAGTAAAAACTACAACTGCTGACTGGGCAGATTTACAAACATATGAAGGAAATAATGTAACATCTGTAGATTTTACTTCAACAGTTGATCTTGTTAACGTTACTGCTGTTCGTTTAGTAAACGGAACTTATAAAGATAATAACTGGGTTCATTTATATGAAATTATTGTAGATGCTGAAATCCCTACTGAAGCAGTAGCAGATTACTTAGCTGTAACAAAAGCTATTAATGATGCTAATGCTTTAAATAAAAACGATTATAAATCATTTAAAGCAGTTGAAGATGCAATTGCAGCTGTTGATTTTAATTTAACTGCTGCTGATCAAGCAATTATTGATGGATATGCACAAGCAATTAATGATGCAATCGCAGCATTAGTTCAAGTGAGATTTGAATTAGATGTAGAAGACATTGAAGTTGGTGAAGTTGGAAATGAACATAATGACCATAGAGGTCATGAACCTGTAACTAACATCTTTGATGGAAATCCATCATCTGTATGGCATACAAATTGGGATGGATCAGATAGATCAACTCACTGGTTCACTTTAAATGTTAAAGAAGCATTATATAACAAAGTTGAATTATTAGCTAGACCACAAAATGGTGTAGATGGTGATGAAAACGGTGTTATTAAAAAATTCAACATGTACGCTAAAGTAGATGGTGAATGGGTAAAAGTTATTGATGAAAAAGAAATTGGTAAAGATGGATGGCAAGTTGTTGAATTTGATACAGTTGTAAAAACATCTGAATTAAAATTTGAAGTTGTTGATGCTGACTCAGCAAACTCAAAAGTATTCTCATCATTAGCTGAAATGAAATTATTCTATGCAGCTGAAGCTGATTACAGCAAAGTTACTGCAGCATTAGCTGAAGTACCAGCTGACTTATCTGGATATACTGTAGATACAGTAGAAGCATTAAATGCTGCTATTGATGCAGTTGTTTACGGATTAGATTATTCTAAACAAGAAGAAGTAGATGCATATGCAAAAGCTATCGAAGATGCAATTGATGCATTAGCAGTAGCTACAGCAGACTATACTGAATTAAATAAACAAATTGCTATTGCTGAAGGATTAACTGCTGAATTATATAAAGACTTTACAGCAGTACAAGAAGCATTAGCAGCTGCAAAAGGTGCTGAAGCTGATTTACCAGCATCTGAGCAAGCAACTATTGATGCTTTAGCTAAAGCATTAAAAGATGCAATCGCTAACTTAGAAGAAAAAGAAGCTGCAAAAATTGAAATTCCAACAAGTGAAATGAATGTTTCTGCAGGAAGCGAACAACAAAATAACGCAACTGAAGGGTTAGCAGAATACGCAATCGACGGAAATGCTAATACTTTATGGCATACTGACTGGTCAGGTGCTCCTAGAGCTGATCATTGGTTCCAAGTTGAATTCGATGAATTAAAAGAAGTTAACTCAATGAAAATCCAACAAAGAGGTGGAGATTGGCCAAACGGACGTATCTTAACTTATAATTTATTAGGTAGATTAAGTGAAGATGATGAATGGTTCCCAATTATTGAAAACGGAAGATTAGCAGAAAACTCTAGCTGGCAAACAGTAGAATTTGATGCTACAGGTGTTCAAGCATTAAGATTAGTATCATTAACATCTACAACTGATACAGGAATTCAATTCTCAGCTATCGCTGAAATCAGATTCACTGAAACAGGATTACCAGTAGTTGCTAAAGCTAACTACAAAGCTGTTAATGAAGCAATCAAAGCAGCTGAAGCATTAAATCCTGATCATTATACTAACTATGATGCAGTACAAGCTGCTATCGATGCAGTAGTTAAAGGATTACCACAAGAACAACAAGCTGAAGTAGATGCAATGGCAAAAGCTATCAATGATGCAATCGCAGCATTAGATGCTTTACCAGCAGATTATTCAAGAGTTGAAGCGGCAAATGCTAGTGTACCAACAGATCTTTCTATCTATACTTCAGAAACTAAATTAGCATTAATTTCTGCAGTAACTGCAATTCGTCCAGGATTAAAAATTACACAACAAGCAGAAGTAGATGCTTATGCAAAAGCTATCGAAGATGCTATTGCTGGATTAAAATTAAAACCAGCTGATTACAATGATGTTGAAGCAGCAATCGCTCAAATTCCTACTGATTTAACTATTTATACTGATGAAACAGTAGATGCATTAAATGATGTATTAGCTTCAATTGATGAAGACTTAGACTTTACAAAACAAGAAACAGTTGATGCTTATGCAACTGCAATCTTAACAGCAATCGCTGAATTAAAAGTAAAAGATGCTGACTATAGCGCAGTAGAAGAAGCAATTGAATTCGTTAATGCATTAGTAAAAGAAAACTTTGTTGACTTTGCTGATGTAGAAGCTGCAGTTGCTGCAGTTGTAGAAGGTTTAGATATTACTAAACAAGCAGAAGTAGATGCAATGGCAAAAGCTATTGAAGATGCAATCGCTGCATTAGAATTAAAAGCTGCTGATTATAGCGCAGTTGAAGAAGCGTTAGAAATCGTAAAAGCATTAGTAAAAGAAAATTATGTAGACTTTAGTGGTGTAGAAGCTGCAGTTGCTGCAGTTGTAGATGGTTTAAACATTACTGAACAAGAAGAAGTAGATGCAATGGCAGATGCTATCTTAGCTGCAGTTCAAGCATTACAAGTTAAACCAACTGAACCTCAACCACCAGTTGAACCAGAAGAACCAGGACAACCTACTCCAGATCAACCTGAACCTGATCAACCAGATCAACCTGAACCAGATCAACCAGGTGAAGATGATGAAGAAGTTGTATTACCAGAACAACCAGAAACTCCAAGTGAAGATGAAAATGTAAACACTAGCGATACAACTTCATTATTCGCAGTTGTTTCAATGATGGTATCTTCTGTATTCGCATTCTTTGCTTCAAGAAAAAGAAAAGAAGACTAAAATTTAACTTAACTTATTAACAAACCTCTAGTTATCTAGAGGTTTTGTTTTGCTTTTGGACTTTTTCTTTTATCTCAATCTATTTTATGATATATTTTTATTTGAATGATAGATCTATATAAGGTTGGTGAGTTTATGAAAACAATTGCGATTATTGGAACAGGTGGAACTATTGCAGGAACTGGACAAAAGGGAAAAACTGTGGCATATCAGGCAGGAGAAATGACGATTAATCAGGTAGTTTCTTCGATTCCTATGATTCAGGATATTGCTTATATTAGAGAATATCAGCTTTTAAATGTAGATAGTAATGAAATGGGACCAGAACAATGGATGGAGTTATCTAATTTTATTAATAAATTAGTTTTAGATGATACAATAGATGGATTTGTAATTACACATGGAACAGATACATTAGATGAAACAGCTTATTTTTTAACATTAACTTTGCATACAGATAAACCTGTTGTTATTACTGGGGCTATGAGACCTGCAACTGCGACTTCTGCAGATGGACCTCATAATCTTTATCAGGCAGTATGTCTTGCAACACATTATGAAGCTTATGGGCAAGGTGTTATGGGGCTATTCTCTAATACGATATATAGTGGAAGAGATATTCAAAAGATTACAAATTTTAAAATTGATGCTTTTGATCAAAAATCATTTGGATGTTTAGGATATATGCAGGATGATGAAGTATATTTCTTTACATGTTCATTTAAATATCACACTTTAGGTTCTCGTTTTTCAGCAACAGAATATTATAAATTACCATCAGTAGGTATTGCTTATTTTTATGCAGGGGCTGATGAGAATATTTTATATGATTTAGCAAAAAATCATGAAGGTATTGTTATTGTTGGGTCAGGAAATGGAAATTATAGCCAAAAATGGTTAAATGCAATCAATGATTTATCTAGAAAAGGGATTATCTTTGTCAGATCTTCAAGAGTTGCTCAAGGTATTGTATTTAATGATGAAATATTTGATCCAAATCAATATTGTATTCCTGCAAATACTTTGACTCCACAAAAAGCAAGAGTATTGTTAATGCTTGCCTTGTCACAAACAAGAGACAGAGAAGAAATAAAAGCAATTTTTAAAGAATATTAATCGCTTATCACCATATAATAAAATGGTGATAAAATGAAAATAGAAGAAAAGGAATTAGAAGTATTAATAGAATATGGTTTAAATGAATTTTTAAAACCATATTCTATTTCTTTTTCTAATGTACAGATACAAATTAATAATAAGATAGTTATTCAAGGAATTGCGAATTATAAAGGCAAACTATGTGATGTTTTTATAACTTGTCTGATAGATTATAATCAAAAATTATTAAGATTTTATAAGATAGATGGAAATATTATGTATATGAAATTAAATATTCCTTTTATGCATTTTCTCAAGTCATTTATAAATAATCAAAGATTAAATATAAGTGAAGATGAGATAAATATAGGTGTTGATTTACCAATTTCATCAATAAAAATAGAGAATAATAATCTTATTGTAAAGATATGTTAATAAATTAACATATCTTTTTTAAACGAAATAATTGCTCCTAATTAATTGACAAAAAAAGGTTATAAATCTATAATTTATAGTGACTTGAAATGTAATATTTTGAAGTTGAAAAATATGAAAGGAGAAAAACAAAATGTTCAAAAAAGTATTGAAAGCTGCACTTGCATTAGCAATGATGATCCCTGCAATCACTGCTCCTGTACAAGTTAACGCAGCATCAAATCCTAACTTAGCATTAAACAAGACTGCAATTGCATCTTCTATTGAAGCAAACAGTGTAAGAGCAGAACTTGCGACAGACGGTGACAATACTTCTCGTAACTCTAGATGGGGAAGTGACATGGGTTCTGGACCACACTGGATTTATGTTGATTTAGGTGCTGAAACAGAATTTAATGCTGTTAAAATTTACTGGGAAACAAGAAAAGCAACAAGTTATGCAATTGAAGTAAGTAATGATGCATCAACTTGGACAAAAGTTGTGTCATTTAATGACAGACCAAAAACAACTGAAGAAACTATTAACTTATCATCAACAGCAAAAGGTAGATATGTAAGATTATATATTGATAAAATTACTGCTGCTGATCCAGATGGTGGAGTAGAATGGAATTCAATTTCTATTTACGAATTAGAAGTTTACGGAGCTATCATTACTCCTCCAAGTAATGAAATTGAAGTAACAGATACTGCTAAAGAAGCTGCTGGTAAATTAACTGCTGTTCCTGAATTAAATGAAGATGGAACTGCTATTGTTAAACCTGAATTACCAGAAGGTTTTGAAGTAGAAGTATTATCTGATTATGAAGAAATCGTAGGGAAAGATGGAACTATTTATAAACCTTTAACTGAAAAAACTGTAAAAGTTATGTATAAAGTTATTAAAGGTGAAGAAAGTGCTGAAGCATCTAAAGAATATGCAGTAACTATCCCAGGGTTATTTGAAGATGCTGGAATTAATGAAAAACCTGCTGTTATTCCAGAATTACAAGAATGGTATGGAGCAGAAGGTAATTTCGAAGTAACTGAAGGAACTAGAATTGTTGTTGGAGATGATGCAGGACATGCATTATTTGCAGCAGAAGAATTAGCTAAAGACTTTGAAGCTTTAACTGGAATTAAGTTAGAAGTAGTAAGAGGAGAAGCTAAAGAAGGAGATATCTATTTTGTAACTGAAAAAGCTAAAGAATTAGGTACAGAAGGATATTTCATGAATATTGATGGAATTGTAACAGTAGAATCAGAACATAAAACTGGTGCTTACTGGGCAACTCGTACAATTATTCAAATGTTAAAATTAAATGACAATACTATGCCAAAAGGTATGACAAGAGACTACCCAAAATATGAAATTCGTAGTTTCTCTGCCGACGTTGGACGTAAACCTTTCCAAATGGAAACTTTATATGCAATGTTAAAAGAAATGGCATATTACAAAATGAATGACTTCCAAATTCACTTAAACGATAACTTAATCTTCTACGAAGATTATGCATCTGTTGAAGAAGCTATGGCTAAAGCTTATGTTGGATTCAGATTAGAATCTGATATTAAAAAAGGTGAAGTTGTAAAAGGTGATTCTAAGGGAGTAGAAAACGCTTGTGACTTAACAAGTAAAGATTTATTCTACACTAAAGAAGAATTTAGAGAATTTATCTTAGCTGCTAGAGATTTAGGTGTTCAAATCGTACCTGAATTTGATACTCCAGGTCATGCTGGTGCATTATTAAATGTACGTCCTGACTTAAGATTAAAAGTTAACACTGAAGGTGTTGCAAACCGTAGAGGTGAACAATTCGACTTATCAGATGAATGTTATGCAGATAGTGCTAACTTCGTAAAACAATTATGGAATGAATATTTAAATGAAGATATGTTTGATTCTTCTATGACAGTTCATGTTGGAACTGATGAATACTATGGTCCAGCTGAACAATTCAGAAAATTCTCTGATGATATCATTGGACATGTGCAACAAACAAATCAAACAGTACGTATGTGGGGAAGTTTATCTCATAAAAATGGTAAAACTCCAGTACGTAGCGAAAATGTACAAGTAAACGTATGGAATACAGGATATGCTGATCCAAAAACTATGTACAATCAAGGTTTCGACTTAATTAACACAAATGAAGGGCCATTATATATCGTACCAGCTGCTGGTTACTATAATGACTACTTAAATGCAAGAAATATCTACAATAACTTTAATGTTAACGTATTTGGAAGCACAAATATTCCTTCTGCTTCTGAACAAGTATTAGGTGCAACTTATGCATTATGGAATGACAGTATCGATACACGTGCAAACGGATTATCTGAAGTTGATGCATATGATCGTTTCTTAAAACCATTACCAGCATTCGCATCTAAGGTTTGGGGAGATCCAAATGAAATTACTTATGATGAATTAACTGAAGCATTTGCTGAATTAGGAGAAGCTCCAGGTAATAATGCATATCATAAAGAAACTAGCATTAATGATGAATATGCTAAATATACTTTTGAAAACGGAAGTGAATTATTAGATACTACAGCTAATGATAGAGACTTAACTGCTGATAAAAATGTAACATTTGAAAATGGTGCATTAGTATTAAGTGGAGATGAATCTTATGTTGAAACTCCATTCACTAAATTAGCTACAGGAAATAAATTAGAGTTCGATATCACTTTAGATAAAGAACCAACTCCAGGTGAAATCATCTTTGAAGCAAGCAATGATGGAAATGAATTATATTCACATGATATCCGTATCATGGATGATGGAACTTTAGGATATACTAGAGAATTATATGACTTCTCATTTGGATATACTTTACCAGTAGGTGAAACTACTCATGTAACTATTATCAACAAAGGTGTAAAAGCAACTTTAGTTGTTGATGGTGAAGAATATATCGCTATTGGTAAATATGTAGATGCTAAAGGTGAAGTTAAAAACGAAAATATCATTCCTGGTCAAAGAATTGCTAAAGGTGGTAATGGTGTAGGTACATTATTATTACCATTAGAAAGAATCGGTTCAGCTACAAATGCAATTGATGCAACAATTGATAACGTTTATGTAACTCAATTACCAGATGCATCAAAAGCTGATAAAGATATCGATCCTACTACAATGAGCGTAACTTCTGGAAGTTTCCAACCAAATAACGAAACAGAAGGAGATCCAAACTATGTATTAGATGGTGACTCAGGAACTATCTGGCATACATTATGGGCAGGAAGTCCAAGAGATACTCATTACTTAGAATTCACATTCAATGAAGTGACTGAAATCGATGGTATGAGATTCATGCAAAGATCTGGAAATAACGGTAACGTTAAAACATTTGATTTATATGTAAGAGAATCAGAAACTGATGAATGGACTAAAGTAGTTTCAGAAGGTGCATTAGATTCTGATCAAGCTTGGCAATTAGTATCATTTGCTCCAGTAAAAGCTAAACAAGTTAAATTCCAAGTATTAACTGCAGGAGATAACAATAACGGAATCTTATTCGGTGCAGCTGCTGAAGTACGTTTCACAAAATATGTAGAAACACCAGTAGAACCTCAACCACCAGTAGATCCAGAACCACCTGTAACAGTTAAAAATGGTTGGGAAAAAGTAGATGGAAAATGGTACTTCTATGTTGAAGACGTAGCTCAAACTGGTTGGGTTAAAGATGGTGCTAAATGGTACTTCATGGATGCAGAAGGTGTAATGCAAACTGGATGGATCAAAGACAACAACAAATGGTACTATTTAAATAGCCATATGATGACAGGATGGCAAAAAGTTGACGGTCAATGGTATTACTTAAATAGCCATAT
>JAZLDV010000111.1:0-15686 GCA_045614925.1 Coprobacillaceae bacterium
GAACCCTCAACCTACTGATTACAAGTCAGTTGCTCTACCAATTGAGCTAAGCCGGCGTATTAATGGTGGAGGTTAACGGACTCGAACCGCTGACCCTCTGCTTGTAAGGCAGATGCTCTCCCAACTGAGCTAAACCTCCATATTCTTTTTTGTTTGGCTGGGGTACCTGGATTCGAACCAGGGAAATGTCAGAGTCAAAGTCTGATGCCTTACCGCTTGGCTATACCCCAATCACAACTGCTCACATATAATAACACGCACATATTTATAAGTCAACAACTTTTTTACAAAAAATTATAATTTTTTTATTTTTATTTTCTTTATTAAAAAAGAGGGAAAAATTCCCTCTATAATAATTTTTCTATTGATACTAATTTAACACATAATACAAATACATCTAACGCTTTCTTCAACTCTTCTAGTGAAGGGTATGAAGGAGCAATTCTAATATTTGTATCTTTAGGATCTTGTTTATATGGATAGGTAGCTCCAGCATCAGTCAATGATACACCTGCCTCTTTACATTTAGCTACAATTTCTTTTGCACAACCTTCTAAACTATCAAAAGAAATAAAATATCCTCCTAACGGATATGTCCAATGACATATACCTAAATCTTTTAATTCTTTTTCTAATGTTTGAATAACTAAATCAAATTTAGGTCTTAATACTTTTGCTTGTTTTTCCATATGTTCTTCTATATCTTTTTTATCTTTAAAATATAAAGCATGTCTTAACTGATTTAATTTATCATGTGAAATAGATTGAATCGTCATATGTTTTAATACATCTTCTTTATTTTTCTTAGACATAGCCATTGCTGCTACACCAGAGCCAGGAACTGTAATCTTTGATGTTGAAGTGAATTCAAAAACCATATCTTCATTTCCTGTTTCTTTACATGCATCAAATATATTATAAACATGCTCTTTTTTATCATAAATATGATGAACAATATAGGCATTATCATAAAACAATCTAAAATCTTTAGCTGCAGGTTTTAATGCAGCTAATCTTTTTACTGTATTATCACTATATGTGATTCCATTTGGATTAGAATATTGCGGAACACACCACATCCCTTTTACCGATTCATCATTATTTACATAATGTTCAACCATATCCATATCTGGTCCTTCTTCATTAAAAGGAATATTAATCATTTCAATATTAAATCTCTCTGTAATAGCAAAATGTCTATCATATCCAGGTACTGGACATAAGAATTTAACTTTATCCAATTTATGCCATGGTGTATTTCCTAAATATCCATGCGTATATCCTCTTGATATCTGATCAAACATAATTGTTAAACTCGAATTCCCGTATACAATAATCTGTTCTTTATCAACACCTAAAATATGAGCAAATAATTGTTTACATTCATCAATTCCATCTAATAATCCATAATTAAAATAATCTTCATAGTTTTTATAATCTTCTTTTGAATTTAATATATCTAATAAACCTAGACTTTCACTTATTTGATTAAAATGTGGCTTTCCCCTTGCCATATTTAATTTCAAATTCAAAGATTTATAATAAGAATATTGTTCTGTTAACTCATCATAAATCTTTTTAAGTTCATCTTTTGGTAAACATTTATATTCTTCCATATTAATTCCCCACTTTATTCAATACTTGTCAACCTTTTTAAAACAACACAAAACGAAGTTGTTCCATCCTCACTCTTTGCATATATTTCACCTGAATGCATATGAATAATATTTTTAGCTATCGCTAAACCTAATCCTGTTCCCCCAGTTGAGGACGAACGTGAACTATCACTTCTATAAAACTTATCAAAGATCTGTTCAATTTCTTCTTCTGGTATTGTATTTCCAGTGTTGATTACTTTAATTGTAACTTCTTCATCATCATTTGTCACAACAATTTTAATTATCGAATGATTATTTCCATATTTAATTGCATTCGATAATAGATTATCAAAAACTCTTGCTAACAATCCTCCATCACCATGAACATATAAATTGTTATTGCTTAATTCAATCATAGGAATAAGATGATGTTCCTGAAAAGTAGGAAAAAATTCATCTGCAATCTGTAATATAAGTTCACATATATTAATTGTAGACATATTCATTTTTACACTTGCCTGATCTAAACGTGTAAACTCAAATAAGTCATCCATCATATACTGTAATTTTTTAGATTTCTCATAAGCAACAGTAGAATATTTATGTATTTCATCTTTAGATAATTTCTGATTATCTTTAATCAGTTCTATATATCCTACAATAGTTGTTAGAGGTGTTCTTAAATCATGAGCAAGATTTGTAATCAGATCATTTTTCTTTTGTTCTGATTGTCTTTCAGCCTCATATGCTAATTTTTCATTTTCTTTTAATATATTACTTTCAATTTCTCTATCATTTAATGTTTTAGCTAAAACATTAATATTAGCAGCAAGCATTCCTAATTCATCATCATATTTAATAGGTACATTTACATCATAATTCCCTAAAGTTACATCATGAATACTATCACTTAATATATTGATATATTTTAATGTAATATTCATAAGATCAAAGAATATAAACAAAAATACACCTAGTGAAATAATAAATGCAAAAATATAATAAATCTCTATACTAAAAAAAGGTAACTTCACATAAGCAAACAATATAACAAAAACAGTATATAACAAATAAGCCATAACATAGCTCACAACAAGATTAATAAACAATCTCCATCTAAAACTACTAATAAACAAAAACTTTAACTTATTCATTAAATATCAAACTTATACCCTACACCCCATACAGTTTTAATATGTATAGGATTTCTAGGTTGCCTTTCAATCTTTTCTCTTAATTTTCTTATATGAACCATAATTGTATTATTAGAATTTGTTGCTTTCTCATTCCATACCTTTTCAAATATCTCATCAATCGCAAAAACCTGTCCAGGATGTCTAGCTAATAAAACAAGTATCTCATACTCAATTCTCGTTAAAGATACTTGTTTATTATTCACTTTAACTAACTTTCTTTTCATATCAATATAAAGGTCATTCGCTTCTATAATATGAGAACGATCTTTTTTAGGTTTATTAAATATTTGCGCTCTTCTAATCTGTGATTTTACTCTGGCTACTAATTCCATTGCATTAAATGGTTTAGAAATATAATCATCAGCACCTGCTAATAAACCTGAAATCTTATCTTCATCAGATGTCTTTGCACTAACAATAATAACAGGTATATTGTATTGCTCCCTTATCATTGATAAAGCAGTAAACCCATCAATCTCTCTCATCATTACATCTAACAAAACAAGATCAATACTTTCATTTTTAATATCTTCTAACAAAGTCGTTGCATCATATCTCTTTGTTACTTTATACCCTTCCTGATTCAAATAAATTTCAATCAGATCAGTAATTTCTTTTTCATCATCTACAACTAAAATATGAGGTTTCATTTCCACCCCTCCTTTTTCTTATATATTATATATGAACACAACCAATAATGCTTTAATAAAACCAAAAAAACATTGTTTTTTTCACAAAACAAAAACCATACGATAAATCGTATGGTCTATTATTTATATAAGTTTACATAACTCAATCATTTTTCCATCTACTTTTATACTTATATTATAAGTATCCGTTTTATTAATAAACTTATCTCCAATAACAATCATTTTATGAAAATTAGGATATAAAGCATCAACAAACTTATTATTCTTTTTTAATTCATAATCTTTATCAATAAGCACAGTTCCATTTTGATTCGTAATATAAAGTCCAGCACTATCTATATTCTTCATATCAATATCATACTTTTCAATAAAATAATCACTATTAAAAACAATATATGTTGTATACGACTCTTTGTCAGTACTAAATGCAGATATTTTTAACATTTCATTTTCTAAAAATTTTATTGAATTTAAATTACTGCTTTCATAATATTCTCTATCTTTATACAGATATCGAATAAATTCTTCACCTGAGCTCTCTTTTCCTTTTTTTATAATCCTAACATGCTCAGGACTACGAACTTCTTTTTCATTGATTATTCCTATAACAAATAACGCACATAAAATTATTAATATTTTTTTCATCGTTCTTTTTGTACAAAATCAACATATAGTGTTCCTGCTGTTATTCTTCCTCCTTTCTCCAATAATCTCACTGTTTTCATCATTTTAAATATACAGCGATCAAATGCTATCTATTAATTAGATTTTAACATAACACCTATTTGACCACAATGCTGATATATGGTTATATTTGTTTTATTCCTTATCATAAAATCTATTATCATACAAATTAAACATTGATTAATAAACTCTACAATTATAAAATTATAATTATAGAAAAGGAGTGAATAAAATGAAATTAGGTATTGTAGGAAGTGGAATGATTGTAAGAGATTTATTGAGTTTTATTCATACAATCAAAGAAATAGAAATTGTTCATATTAGTGGAACAAAAAGAAGTGAAGAAACTGTAAGAAATATGTGTGAAGAACATCATATTGCTAGACACTCAAGTGATTATAATGATTTGTTAAATGATGAAAATGTTGAAGTAATTTATGTTGCTGTTCCTAACCATATACACTATGAATATGCTAAAAAAGCATTAGAAGCAAATAAACATGTTATATTAGAAAAACCTTTCACAACAACATACGAAGAATCTTTAGAATTAAAACAATTAGCTATCGATAAGAATTTATTCTTATGGGAAGCTATTACAAATCAATATCTTCCAAACTATCAATTAATGAAGGACTTAGTTAAACAGATTGGAGATATTAAAATAATTAATTGTAATTATTCTCAATATTCATCTCGTTATGATGCATTTAAAGAAGGCATTATTTTACCTGCTTTTGATGTCACTAAAGCAGGTGGTGCTTTAATGGATTTAAATATTTATAATATTCATTTCATGGCTGGTATTTTTGGTAAACCAAAAAATATTGAATATTATCCTAATATCAAACATGATATTGATACTTCAGGTATTCTTATTTTAGATTATGATAGTTTTAAATGTGTATGTATTGGTGCAAAAGATTGTGGTGCTCCATTAAATAATACAATTCAAGGAGATAAAGGAAATATTGTTGTTAAAACTCCTTTAAGTATGATTAGTGAAATTGAATTCACACTAAATAAACAAGAAACTGTTATTTATAATATTAATAATACAGAAGTTCATAGAATGCATGATGAATTTGAAGAAATGGAAAAAATGTTTAGACATAAAGATTACAAGCAATGTTATGAAAGATTAGAAGAAAGTATGCTTGTAAGTGAGATACAAACAATTGCTAGAAGAAAAGCAGGTATTATTTTTGAAGATGATAAAAAATATATTGAAGTTTAGAAACTTTTGTATATTCAATCAAATTGTGCTAGAATAAGTCAGGTAGGTGATTATAAATGATGAGAATTGGGCAATCTATTGATATTCATCAATTAGTAGAAGGACGTAAATTAATTCTTGGAGGAGTAGAAATCCCTTATGAAAAAGGATTAAAAGGACATAGTGATGCTGATGTATTATTACATGCTATTATTGAAAGCATTATTGGTGCTATGGCTTTAGGTGATATTGGAAAACATTTTCCAGACACTGATCCAAAATATAAAGGAATCTCTTCTATGCTTTTATTAGAGCATACTTATGAATTAATGAGAAATGAAGGATACATTATTGGAAATATTGATAGTATTATTATGTGTGAAGAACCTAAGATGGCTCCACACATTATGAATATGAGAGAAAATGTTGCAAGAGTTCTACATTGTGATATATCACAAGTGAATATTAAAGCAACACGTGGTGAGAAATTAGGATTCGTCGGAAGAAAAGAAGGAATTGTTTCTCAAAGTGTTGTGTTATTAAGTAAGGAAGGATAAATAAAATGAATAAAGTAAGAGTAAGATATGCACCAAGTCCAACTGGACATTTACACATCGGTGGTGCAAGAACAGCATTATTTAACTATTTATATGCAAAACATCATGGAGGAGATTTCGTATTCAGATTAGAAGATACTGATATCGAAAGAAATATTGAAGGAGGAGAAGCAAGTCAGTTAGATAACTTAGCTTGGTTAGGTATTATCCCTGATGAATCTCCATTAAATCCAAAAGAACAATATGCTCCATATAGACAAATGGAAAGATTAGATATCTATAGAAAATATATCGATATCTTATTAGAAAAAGGATATGCATACAAATGTTTCTGTACACCAGAAGAATTAGATGCAGAACATACAAGACAAACTGAAGCTGGTTTAGCTCCTAAATACAACAGAAGATGTTGTGATTTAACACCAGAAGAAATTAAAGCAAAAGAAGAAGCAGGAATGCCTTATACAATCAGAGTTAAAGTTCCTGCAAATGAAACTTATGAATTTGATGATATGATTAGAGGTCATGTTTCTTTTGAATCAGAAGATATTGGTGACTGGGTATTAATTAAAGCTAATGGTATTCCAACATATAACTTTGCAGTTGTTATTGATGATCATACTATGGAAATCTCTCATGTATTTAGAGGAGAAGAACATTTAAGTAATACACCTAAACAATTAATGATCTTTAAAATGTTAGGATGGGAAGCTCCACAATATGGACATATGACATTAATTGTTAATGAACAAAGAAAGAAATTATCTAAACGTGATGAATCAATTATGCAATTTGTTTCTCAATATAAAGAAGAAGGATATTTACCAGATGCTATGTTTAACTTTATGGCATTATTAGGATGGTCTCCTGAAGGTGAACAAGAAATCTTTGATCATGAAGGATTAATCAAAGAATTCAGTGAAACACGTTTATCTAAATCTCCATCTATGTTTGATAAAGATAAATTAAAATGGGTAAATAACAGATATATTAAAGAAAGAAGTTTAGATGATGTTGTTGAATTATGTAAACCATTCTTAGAACAATCTTATGATTTATCTAACAAATCTGATGAATGGGTAAGAAACTTAGTTGCTACTTATCATGATCAAATTTCTTATGGTAAAGAAATAGTTGAATTAGTATCTTTATTCTTTGAAGATGAATTAAATTTAGATGAAGAAGCTATCGAATTTATGAAAGATGAAAGTATTCCAAATACTTTAGCAGTATTCAAATCTAAATTAGAAGAATTATCAGAAGAAGACTTCACAAAAGAAAACATTCAAGCATGTATTAAAGCAACTCAAAAAGAAGCTAAAGCTAAAGGTAAAATGTTATTTATGCCAATTCGTATCGCTACAACTGGTATAATGCATGGTCCTGACTTATCTTCATCTATCATGTTATTAGGTAAAGAAAAAGTATTATCAAGATTATAAAAATCAAAATGGCTATAGAAATTTCTATAGCCATTATTTTTTTATACCGTTTTTTCATCCAAAGCATATCTATTAATAACAATGAAATTACTAACAATATACTACAGTTATTATATAGAAATATTTAACTGCTAAAATTCTTAAAAAAATTTATATGCCTTATAACCATGGCAATAGGACAAAGTAGCTCATTTGCCAACAAAAAAACCACTATGAACATAGTGGTTTCATTATTATTTAGCAATATTTTCAATAATAAATTGAGAAGCTTTAATACGTTTATAATCACGTTTTAAATCTTCAGCTTTTACTTTTTCTAATACTTCTTCTTTAGTCACTTGATTTTGCATAGCAATCATTTCTAATTGCTGATCAATTTCTTCATCAGTTACTTCTAAGTTTTCAACTTTAGCAACTTCATCAATAACAGCTTCAAATTCAGCTTGTTGTTTAGCAGAAGGTTTTAATTGTTCTTTTAATCCATCCATATCAGATCCAGTAAATTGTAAATATTGTTCTAATTGCATACCTTGTGAAGCTAATTGCATAGTTAAATAATTAATATGTGCTTCTACAGCTTTATTAATATCTTCTTCATCAACTTCTACAACACTATCAGCTAATACTTTAGCAAATACAGCATTTTCAACACTATTTCTATATTTTTGATCATGTACATTTTGTACATCAGCAGTAATTCTAGCTCTGAATTCTTCTACATTAGTTACACCTGGAACATTAAATGAAGCAACGAATTCATCAGTTAATTCTGCTTTCTTTTCTTTTTGGATATTGTGAACAGTTACTTTGAACACAACAGGAGCACCTGCTAATTCAGCAGCACCATAGTTTTCAGGGAAAGTTACATTTAAATCTCTAGTTTCACCTTTTTCCATACCAATCATTTGTTCTTCAAATCCTGGAATAAAAGTACCAGATCCAATTAACAATTGATAATCTTCACCTTTTCCACCATCGAATGCTACACCATCTTTAAATCCTTCAAAATCAATTGTAGTCATATCTCCATTTTCAACGGCACCTTCTTTATCTTCATATAAAGTACTTTGAGATAAGATCATATCGATTTCACCTTGAACTTCTTCTTCAGTAGCAAAAGTTCTTTCTACATCAACTTCAATATTTGTATATTGACCTAATTTAATAACTTTACTCATTTTAAGTCTCCTTTCATAAATGCTTATTTATTGTACACAACAAAGCACAAATAATCAATAAAAACACCTTTAATTCAATACAAAACACCATTATTTTCAATAATTCATAAATTCTTAAGAAATTTAAAAGTACTTTTAATTTTTATTTTGTATATATAAAACATCTTTATAACGATGATTTATTTCTTCATAACAGTGAAGATTTAAATCATAATGAAGATTTATTTCCCCATAAAAGTGAAGATTTAAATCATGATGAAGAAATAAACCTTGATGAAATAGAACAAACAATTATTAATGCTATTACAAAAAATAATAAAACAACTATTAAAATTATATCTAACGAATATTCAATTGCTAAATCTACAATCGAAAGAAAATTTAAAAAATTAAAATATTTAGGCATTATTGAAAGAATAGGTTCTAGAAAAAATGGGTCATGGACGATAAAAAAGCATAAAGATGAATAACATCTTTATGCTTTCTATATACTATAAATTATATTCAATATTTTTATAAAATTTACTCTTCAACATTTATCTCAATATCTACATATCCTTTTGCTTCATCAAAAGATAAATCTTTTTCTACTTCTTCTAAAGAAGCAAGTTTCAATTTGATAATGTCAGTATTATCATCTACATCAAAAACGAAAATATCAAAACTAGTTGATCCACCATCACCATAATCCTTAAATGGATTAATATTCATTTGCTTTGTTGTTTGCTGTAATACTTTAGAATTTTCATCTACAATCCATTGATTTCCACACCCTCCAGAAACAACTTTAACTTCTACTTTTCCTTTATTTGCCTTACATGAATAACTATTTTGCTCATTATTTTCTATATTATAAGTAAACTCATTTCCATTTATATATATTTTACCATTATAATCCGATGGATTATCACACCCACAAAATAACAAGCACAACAATAATAAGCTTAATATCTTTTTAGTCATATATCATCCCTCCATCGCTTTTAACCAATCTATTTCTACTTTTATTATAACATATTTGTGCTACCGTTCAAAAGTTTTGACAGAATTCAAAAAAATATTTATAAAACAAAAACCTCTACATGACAACATCATATAGAGGTTTTATTATGTTTTATTCATATAAAGAAATATATTAATCTTTATTATTTCTTCTAAGTCTTGCTTTAACAATTTTTCTTCTTAAAGGTATGATTGTATTATATAAATAATACATAATTGGTGAAGTTACTAAATCAAATTCACCTATAAATTCATTATATTCTCCACCCAATCTTTTCTTAAATAAATGAATACCGAATATTGGTGAATCTTTAGGAGGATTTGCTAAACCACTTGTTCCAAAGAAATCAATAGTCTTATAACCTTGATCATACGCATCTTTAATAATCGTATAATATAACCAGTAATTAGAATTTAAGAATCTTAATTTAGTCGTATTTCCACCATGTACTGTCCATACTTTATCACCATATTTAACAGTAATAATAGAAGATAATACTAATTCATCTTCTTTTATTTCTTTAATAACATCCATATCTTTATTTAACTTATTGTATTCATTTTCAAATTCTTTAATCTTATTTTCATTTTTTTGTTTATTTTGTAATGGATGTTCTTTTTGATATTCTATCTTAGCTAATAAATCATTCATCTTTGTTGTATACATATTTCTTAAATCATTCATATGCACTTTAACAACATATAAATCACTCATTCCATATTTATTTAATAATCCATAAAAATGTTCATAATAACTTATAGGATTACATCCTAAATTTTCTCTTTGTGCAGTTTCATGCATAGTTACATAAAAATCAGGAATATCTTTCATTTCTCCAATATATGTATCTAAGTTATATTGATTCTTCTTATTTAAGATTTTTCTTGTTGTTGCATGCATACGAGAATAGATTTTATCAAAATCATCCTGTAGATTTAATCTGAATGTAAATCTTGGCTGTTCATTTACAAAATCTATATTGTAACCTTTATGTATATATCCTAAACTTAATAATTTATTAATTAGCGCATAATTATCATTACCTAAAATATTTCCATCAATATCTAAATCATGTCTCTTAATATCTGGATCAATCTTTACAAAAATTCCATGATTCTTTTTAGCATATTTCTTTATCTCTTTACTAAATCTTCCAACAAGTTCTAAATTTTTATAATCTAAAACAAAACCTCTTGGACAATAATAGTAATATAGACCTTTAAATAATCTTTTTTTAAGTAATAATGCTGTTGCTACTAATTTATCATTATCTTTTAATCCTACATAATAAGGAGTATAATTCTTTGCTTTCATTACATCTCCCCAATAATAAGATTGCATAAAATGAGACTTAGAATTATTTTTAACAAATTCTTCATATTCTTCTATTTTTATATTTTCTACAAATTCCATATTATCAATCTCCTTAATCGTCTCTATTTTACCATGTATTTCTAACGACTTCAAACATATGTAATAACTAGATAGCAAACTATCTAGTCATTATGGTTTAAATTAATCAATATTCCTTGTATTGTAATTAAATGTGCCAATTTTCCATCACTTATACTTCTTAAAGTTTCCTTTAATTCATAATCCTGCTGAAAATAAGTATACTGTCTATAAGCTAAAAATGATTCTAATTCTCTTTTTTCTATTTCAGTCAATAAATCATAATAATTATTAGGAACAGTCAATTCACTAATAATAGGATCATAACCTAAACCATATTCTCTTTTATAAAAATAATTCAAATAATCTGCATACTTTTGTGCATCACTTGCAAATGACAATAAAACAGTTTTTTCATCATTATCTGGTGCCATTGCAGCAGCTCTTTGATATAAATATTTCAAATATTTTTCAGCATATATATAAGACTGAAGATCCTCTTGCATCATATCACCTCTTTATATATTACGTCATAATACAAAGAATATGAAAAAAGATTTACTTTTATTTAAGTAAATCTTTTACTATTTCACTTGCTATTAATAAGCCTGCACTCGAAGGTACAAAAGATGTACTTCCAGGTGTTCTTGTTTTTAATTTAATTGGATATTCTTTAGAATAAACAACCTTTAATTTTTTAATTCTTCTTTTCTTTAATTCATGTCTCATTACTTTAGCTAAAGGACATACTGATGTCTTATAGATATCACTTACTTCTAACATAGCAGGATTCATTTTATTTCCTGTTCCCATAGAACTTATAATAGGAACCTTATATTCCTGACATCTTGTAATTAATTCTATTTTTGCTGTAACAGTATCTATTGCATCAACAACATAATCATATTGTCTTAAATCTATGCTATCTGCATTTTCTGGAAGATAAAACATCTCTTTTGTCTCTACATAACACTTTGGATTGATAGATAAAATTCTTTCTTTAATCACATCTACCTTTTTTCTTCCTACAGTATCTTGTGTTGCAATAATCTGTCTATTTAAATTTGAAACAGATACTTCATCATTATCTACAACACATATATGAGAAACACCACTTCTCACTAATGCTTCAACAACATATCCTCCAACACCACCAACACCAAAAACAATAACCTTACTATTCATTAATTTATTTAAAGGCTCTTCACCAATTAATAACTCTAATCTAGAAAACATATTTTACACCTTCTCATTATAAGTATCTAAGAAATGATGTTCCCCTTCATCATCACAATAAGCAATAATAGTCGCAAGATTCACATTTTCAACACTTCTAAATACATTCATCTTTACATTAGGATTCATAGTTTCTAAATATTTTAATAAATTCTTCATTTCTTCTCTTTTAGAAGTATGATGAACTTCTCCTAATTCTTCATATTCTTCAGTAAATCTGCATGCACATTGAATAAAAGTCAATTCATTATGAACACACCAGCTCTTAATATCTTTTTCTTCAATCAGATACATAGGTCTGATTAATTCCATTCCTTCAAAATTCTTACTATGTAATTTAGGCATCATAGTCTGAATCTGTGAACCATAAAACATTCCCATTAAAATAGTTTCAATCACATCATCAAAATGATGTCCTAAAGCAATTTTATTACATCCCAATTCTTTTGCTTTAGCATATAAAAATCCTCTTCTCATTCTTGCACATAAATAACAAGGTGATTTTTCAATGTTTTGAACAACATTGAAAATATCAGATTCAAAGAATTGTACATCTATACCTAAAATTTCTGCATTTTCTTCAATCTTTTTTCTATTTCTTTCGTTATATCCAGGATCCATAGATAAAAACACTAACCCAAAATCAAACTTCCCATGTCTTTTTAACTCCTGTAACAACTTCGCAAGAAGCATAGAATCTTTTCCACCTGAAATACATACCGCAATATTATCACCAGGCTGAATCATATCATAAACCTGTACACCTTTTACAAACTTACGCCAGATCTGTTTTCTATATTTTTTAATTATACTTTGTTCAATCTGTTTTACTCTATCCATAAGGACCCTCCTTTAATACCTCACCATTCTACATGATTTAATCATTTCATTCAACACTATTACTAAAATATAAATCTATTCCATTCACTATTCCTTTTACTATTTTCTTTTGAAAATCACTATCATTTAACAATTTATCTTCTTCTTTGTTAGAAATAAATCCCATTTCTAACATCACTGAAGGAACCTGACTCCAATTTAATGTCGTCAAATCATTTCTATAAGATACTCCTCTATTTTTAATACCTGTTACTTTACAATATTCATTAATAATATTTTTAGCAAGTAAACTACACTCATCATATAAATATGAACAATACTTATTATCTTTAGCAATACTAATCGTATGTGCTCCTTTTACACTATGATTATCATTAGAATCACAATGAATAGATATCACAGCATCCGCCTTCTTATTATTTGCAAATTTTGCTCTTTCACTATTAGAAATATCTACATTTTGAGAAGTACGTGTCATATAAACAACATAACCTTTCTTCTCTAATTCTTTCTTTAACTTCTTACTTACATCTAATACAGTTTCTCTTTCAGCAATTTTTGTATATGTACCTGTTGCACCATAACTAACTTTTGCCTTATATTGGCTTGCATTAGGACCAATAGGCTCTTTTTCATTATTTCCTTTTCCCTGATGCCCTGCATTAATCACAATTACCTTTTTTTCATTATCTTCTTTTTTATCTGATAAAGTCTGTTCTGGTTTAATCTCTTCTTTTTTTTCTTCTTTAACAATAACTGTAATTGTCTTTTCACTTTTATTTCCTGAACAATCTTGTGCAGTAATCTTCACTTTATATGTTCCAGCTTTTTTATAATCAACATGATCTTTATAATAATATCCGACTTCATCTTTTCCTTTTAATGCTAATCTGCCATCTACTTCATCAATAACACTTTCAATATAATCATCAATTACAATACTCTTTCCATATTCAACTTCTATCTTATCTTTCTTCAATTTAATTACAGGTACTTTTTTATCAGTAACTTCAATACTATGTATATACTCTTTACTTACATACTTATCACTTACTTTAAATACTAAATCATGTACACCTACTTCTAATGTATTTAAAGTAGGATAAACAATTTCCCCATAACTTGTTTTAATAAGACTTTTCACATCAAACTCACTACCATATTCAACACTATCAACATCATTAAACTCAATATTTAATGAATTATATATTTTATTATGTTCAATATATTTATATAATCCTATTTCACCAACAATAAACAATAACATTATAAATATTAAAAATCGTTTTCTTTTCATAAATATCACCAACATCATTATATTTCATTTTACAAATATAGACAATCTAAACACAAATTCCTATGATAAATGAAAAAAATAAACTATAATAAAAAATAGAGGTGATCACAATGCCAGCAAGCTGTACACATGCTTATTTTGGAAACAAAGTATATGAAATATTAGATAAAGATATAAAAAATAGAATTAAACCTTATAAAAAATATTATATTATGGGATTATATGGACCAGATCCTGTTTTCTTTTATAAAGCTTATAAAAGAAATGAAATCAATGATCATGGAGACAACATCCACAAACAGTCTGCCCATATATTTTTTGAAAAAGCCAGAACAATTATTCAGCAATCAGATAATAAAGATGCATGCATAGCCTATATATGTGGTTTTATGAATCACTTTATTTTAGATAGCGAAGTTCATGGATATGTTAATGAAGCTGAAAAATTATATAATGTCTCTCATGCTAGAATCGAAGCAGATCTAGATAGAGCATTACTTGCTAGAGAAGGCTTTGTCCCAAGCAAGACATCCTATACACACTTTATATATACAGATAAAGATATTGCCAAAGTCATGGCGCCTTTCTTTGAATTAGATGAAGATATAATGCACACAACAATCAAACATATGAAATTATTTAACAATGCATTTCATTGTCCTAACAAATTCAAAGGATGGATAGTCAAAAATGCTCTTACATCTTTAGGAATAAAAAGTATTTATGACATGATTATTATCAATGAAGAAGATGAAAGATGTAAAATATGTACTCCTAAACTTGTCAGCATGTTAGATGAAAGTATACCTATCGCATCAAAACATATAAAATTATTTTATGACATTTTAGAAACATCTCAAAATGTCGATGAACGTTTACATAAAGATTTTAATTAGGAGACAAATATGAATAAATTAACAAAATTAGAAAAATACTGGATATTATATGATGTAGGAAACAGTGCATTTACAATGCTTGTTTCTACAATCATTCCTATTTACTTCAATCATCTTGCATCACTTGCTAATATCAGTGAAGTTGACTATTTAGCTTATTGGGGGTATGCAGCTTCTACAGCAACTTTAATAGTTGCGATTATTGGTCCTGTTCTTGGTTCACTTGTAGATACAAAAGGATATAAAAAACCAATTTTTACAATAAGTATGATTGTAGGAGTATTAGGATTAGCTGCTTTATCTGTTCCAAAATCATGGATTATATTTCTAGCAATATTTGTTATTGCAAAAGTGGGATATAATTCAAGTCTTATTTTTTATGACTCTATGCTTTTAGATATCACTAGTGAAGATAAAATGGATGAAGTCTCAAGTCATGGATATGCATGGGGATATATTGGAAGCTGTATTCCTTTTGCATTAAGTTTAGTTATCGTTTTA
>JAZLDV010000112.1:0-5114 GCA_045614925.1 Coprobacillaceae bacterium
ATACCTTCGCTTCCTAGAGATGCAGATGTAGTATATGAAGTGAATGAAGTTATTCAAACACCATCAACAAAGATTATTATAGATTATTATTCGTGTGATGAAGAGAAGTGTTCATTTACAATTAGATATATAAAAAATAGATTCTATTCTAGAAGTGGATGGAATTGTCTAGATGTTGAGTTGTTAGATTCTAATGAAAACTATTTAGGTATTGATATATATGGGAATACTAGTCATCTTTTAGGGAATTCTTCACAGTATAATTTTCTAAAACCAAAAGACAATATTATAGTGGTAAAAACGTATAATGGTCAGACAAAAACATTAAATTTGGAGGACTATATTTATGAATAGATTTAAAAAATTAGTTATTAATATATGTGTGATTACGTCGTTGCTTGGTTTGTTTTATTATTTTAGTGGCTATTATATTTCTAAAAATAAATGTATTGAAGATATGCTAGAATTTTTTAATAGTGATGATACAAGAATAATTAAGGAAATCACAAAAGATAATATAACAAGAGTAATATTAACAGATAGAGATAATGAAAGTATTTCAGTTATAAAATTAGAAAAATATGGTTTTTTATATAAAACAGGTTCATCGTCATTAAACCAACCTATAGATAAAAAGAATAGTTTTGTGATTTATACTTATTTTGATACATCTTTTGAACATAGTATCATTATATATAGAAATAATAAGGATATAGATAATATTAAGATTACATTTAGAGATAATAGGGAAATAAGTCATAATGAGTGGATAGGAGATTTTATGTATATATCTGATTGGACTGAAAAACTAGGGTCACATAATTTTGGCTTGTATGAAGCTTTTGATAAAGAAGGAAATTTAATTGAACAGATAGAATACTAAAAATAGAGAAAATTGCATAATGCAATTTTTCTCTATTTTTTCTTATATTAAATAATATAAACTATATAAGCAAATATAATAGCTACAATTACATCACTTATATGATGTAATCCAGCAATAATTCTAGATACAGCAATTATAAAAGCAATGAATAACATAAATAAACCTAAATAGATATGAATATCTAAACATACTAAAGCAATAATAACAGCACTTAATGTATGTCGACTAGGAAAGGATTGACCTGGTTTATGAGGTAATAATGGTTTGTAGTTGTATACTTCATAAGGTCTTTTTCTATTTATTACTTTTCTAAATATTGATAATACTATAAAAGCAAAACTTGGTTTAATTAAAGTTATTAAAAATAACGGGTGTCTGATTACAAATAAATAGACTAACAGAACAGGATATATTAAAAAAGGAATATATGGAGTATATTTTGTAATCAATGTAGTAAGAGATTGTAGTTTATGATGTTTATAAATAAATGATAATATGCTGATATAAAACTGTTCCATGTTAATCACCTCCACCCCATTATAACAAATTTATGCACTTATCATCATCTTATAATTGCTTTTTTATATTTTTTTGTTAAAATGTATGAGAAGTTAAGGAGTGATAGATTATGGCATTAACAGCCGGTATAGTAGGACTTCCTAACGTTGGGAAATCTACATTATTTAATGCAATTACAAATGCACAAGTAGAAGCTGCAAACTATCCGTTTGCAACTATTGATCCAAACGTTGGAGTAGTAGAAGTTCCAGATCATCGTTTAGATGAATTAAAAAAGATTTTTAACCCAAAAAGAGTAATTCCTACAACATTTGAATTTACTGATATTGCAGGATTAGTAAAAGGTGCAAGTAAAGGTGAAGGTTTAGGAAATAAATTCTTAGCGAACATTAGAGAAACTGATGCAATTTGTGAAGTTGTTCGTTGTTTTAGAGATAAGGATATTACACACGTAGATGGTGATGTTGATCCTATTAGAGATGTTGAAACAATTAACTTAGAATTAATTTTTGCTGATTTAGAATCAGTTGAAAAAAGAATTGGTAAAATTGAAAAGAAAGCAAAATCAGGAGATAAAGAATCTAAAGCAGAAATGGATGTTTTAACTCCATTAAAAGAAACATTAGAAGCAGGTAAACCTGCTAGAATCTTAGACTTCTCTAAAGAAGAAAGAGATATCGTAAGACATTATTCTTTATTAACTATGAAACCTTTAATCTATGTAGCAAATATTGGTGAAGAAGATTTAGCTGATCCTCATAGTAATCCATACTTTGTACAATTAGAAAAATTTGCAAAAGAAGAAGGATGCGATGTTGTACCTATCTGTGCTGCAGTAGAATGTGAATTAGTAGGATTAGAACCAGAAGAAAAAGAAATGTTCTTAACTGATTTAGGAGTAGATGAATCAGGATTAGATAAATTGATTAAAGAAGCTTATGCATTATTAGGTTTAAATACTTATTTTACTTGTGGAGTAGAAGAAGTACGTGCATGGACATTTAAGAAAGGTATGTTAGCACCAGAAATGGCTGGAGTTATCCATACTGATTTCCAAAGAGGATTTATCAAAGCGGAAACATATAGTTATGATGATTTAATGGTATATGGTAGTGAACCTGCATTAAAAGAAGCAGGGAAAATTCGTCAAGAAGGAAAACAATATGTTGGACAAGACGGAGATATCATGTTCTTTAAATTTAATGTATAAAAGAATATAGACTCGTGGACTATTAGGTGAGAAATGAAAATTTCTCATCTTTTTTTATTTTTTAAAAGTAATTTGAAAAATGAATTTGTATATATAAGTATAATACAAAGAAAGGATGAGTTTTATGTGTAATTTTAGTGAAGTTGTTTATGCAAGAGGGAGAAATAAAGGAAAAGAAGAATGAATTGGGATGTTAGAAGTATTAAGGATATCGTGAGATATCCTTTTTACTGTATAAAATAATCATATAAGTTAATAATTTATCTATGGTTTTCATATGATGAAATGAAAAGAGGTGTCGTATGCTCACACAGTTTGATGAGAAGACTCAAAAAGTTATAGTTATAGCAGAAAGTTTAGCTTTTGATATGGGACATAGCAATGTAGGAAGTGAACATCTTTTATTATCATTATTAAAAATAAAGGATACATCTTTTTCTAAAGTGTTATATGAATATAAAGTAGATGCTCATATGATTAGTGATGATATTATACGTTTATTTGGCAAAAGTGATAATCAGCCTTTCTATATGGAATATAGTGATACAACAAGAGATATTCTAGATGATGCTATTAGTATGACTCTTGCAAGAAAAGAAGATAAAGTAAGTGTGAATACACTTTCTATTGCGTTATTAATGCAAAAAGAAAGTGTCGCTTTAGAACTGTTGAAAAAATATAATGTACCTATAGAAAAAGTAAAGAAATCATTGTCAAAAGATAAATCTTATATTCATGAATTGGATCATATTCATGAATTAACAAATATGAATTTAAAAGTAAAAAATCAAAAAAGACTAATGATAGGTAGAGATAATGAAGTGACACAGCTGTGTCTTTCTTTATGTAAGAAAGATAAAAATAATGCATTAATTATAGGTAAGGCAGGAGTAGGAAAAACAGCGTTAGTAGAAAAACTGGCATTAATGATTAATAGCAAAGAAGTGCCTGAATTATTAAAAGATAAAGTGATATATGAATTGAATTTGTCTAGTTTAGTTGCTGGAACCAAATATAGAGGAGAGTTTGAAGAAAAACTTAAGAAAACGATAGATAAAATTATTCAAGCCAAGGATGTCATAATCTTTATAGATGAGATTCATAATTTAATAGGTGCAGGAGGAGCAGAAGGAGCTATAGATGCTTCTAATATACTAAAACCATATCTTGCTAGAAGAGAACTAACAATTATAGGTGCCACAACATTAGAAGAATATTATAAATATTTTGAAAAAGATCAGGCAATGAATAGAAGATTCTCGTTGATAAAAATCAATGAGAATACAAAAGAAGAAACATTAATGATTTTAAAAGGATTAAAGAAACAGTATATGGAATATCATAAAATAAAGATAGATGATCATCTATTAAATGATATTATACAATTATCTGACCAATATATGATTCATAGAGTTTTTCCAGATAAAGCGTTAGATATATTAGATTTATCATGTGTAAAAGCAGTTTTTACACATGATAAGAATTTAAAGTTAAAACATATAGAAGATGTTGTAGAAGAATTGTCAGGTATAAAATTAAATCATTCTATAAAGTATGAAGATTTAGAGAATAAATTAAATAAAGATATAATAGGGCAAAAAAATAGTGTGCATAGATTGATAGAATCTATGCAGTCATTATCAGTATATCCTAATATAAATAAACCTAGAGGAGTTTATTTGTTTGTTGGAAGTAGTGGAGTAGGGAAAACATATCTCACAAAAAGATTGGCTAAATATATGAATAAACATCTTGTAAAGGTTGATATGAGTGAATATGGAGAAAGTCATAGTATTACTAAGATAATTGGGAGTTCGCCTGGATATGTGGGATACAATGAACAGTCGTATTTATTAAAAGAACTGATATTATATCCTGATAGTATTGTTTTGTTAGATGAAATAGAAAAGGCGAGTAAAGATGTATTAGATCTGTTTTTGTCTGTGTTTGATGAAGGATTGTTAAAAGATAATCATGATAGGATAGTCTCTTTTAAAGATACTATCATTATTATGACATCTAATGTTTTTGTTCAAAATAATAATAGAGTAGGATTTAAGAAGCAAAATTTATCTAAAGAAGTACTTAAAGATTATTTTAGTGAAGAATTTATAGATAGAGTAGATGAGATTATACAGTTTGATTATCTTAACTATGAATCGTTAAAAGAAATTATAAAGATTCATAGTCCTGTAGAATTAGATGAACTGGATATAGAAGAGATACTTAAAGATTATTCGTATAAATATGGTGCTAGAGGAATTCAAAACAAAATGAAGAAATATATAACAAAGATGAAACTGCCAAATGTGTAGTTTCATTTTGTTATATATAGTATAATAGTTTTGAGGTGATTTATATGTATAGTGCAGTTGTATTATGTGCAGGAAAAGGAACAAGAACAGGTTTAGATTATAATAAGATGTTGTATGAATTTGAGGGTAAGACTGTTTTTGAGATGACATTAGAAAAATTTTTAAATGATGATAAGTGTGAAGA
>JAZLDV010000113.1:0-6542 GCA_045614925.1 Coprobacillaceae bacterium
TTTATATTATGATTATCTATATACTGAACTAATTGATCATCTTTATTCTTTTTTAATAAATCATATAATATAAAATTATGATATTCATTTCTATTTTTATAATAGTTTAATTTTTCAATTACATCATTTCTATCATTTCGCTTATACAATACAAATAATTCATTTAAACAAAATGCTGAATTTATTACATTAAGTTTATTTGATAATATATCAAGATAATGATCTATTTTTTCATCATCGCTATATTTTTCTAAACTTGTATATAACAAGTTTAAATAGATATAGTGTTTTCCCTCTATTACACCTTTTTTATAATAATCTAATAACTCATCTTGTAATTCAAAAAATCGATTTAATGCGTATAACTTATCTGATACTATTTCAATAAAACTATTATGAGCATATTGACTACATTGAATATCATCTACTTCTTCCAATAGCTTTATTGTATTTAAAATCACCTGATCACTATGAGTATCATATTGATTAGTACGCTTATAAATTTCTTGTCTCATTTTATTATCTGCCATATAAGCATAACTATTTTCATTTAATAATCGCTTATATAGTTCATTTAAATTCTCTTTATTTGATTGTTCTTGTATCAAACCTTCTTCATGCAAATAAATGTATAAGGCTGCTTCATGTTTGCATTTATGATTATCTAAAGCATATGGACAATTACAAGACATATATTTAACTTTCTTATGTTCTTTATCTAATGTAATAGCGACACTATATTTATAAGTTCCTAATACATCTGCATAATATGTATCATTTTGTAACAGCACATTTTTCACTTTATTTTTTCTGTAATAACTTTTTCCTCTGCTATAAATAACAGGACCAAATAATCTTGCTTGCATATATGCCCTCCTAAATAATTGATACAATAAGTACACTAATTGTACTCAACAATGTTCCTAATAAATAATATTCAGCAAATTCCTGACTTTCTGATATTTTATTATATCTGGCTATAGATTTAGCTGTTAAGACTAAACCTACAGAAGAATACTGATTGATTATAATAAAGAATAACATAATAATTCTTTCTATTGTCCCTATAAGTCGCCCAGTATTCATTGTTTCATCTTCCTTTTGCACAGGCTTATACGATTTCATCATAGCCATTATAAATATATTTATCGGTTTATGGACTAATAATAGTTTTAATATGATTGATAATGATATCCCCATTGTCTCCATAATATAAGTTATAACCTCATTATATCCTATATCACATCCTACTATTTGAAAACCTAGAACAAATAATATCATTAGATGAATAACCTGATCTAAAACAAAAATATTTATTTTAGATTTATTATGATTAAATCTTCTTTTCACATAATATTTTAAACTATCTACTAAATAATGAGATATAGCATAAATAAACATATAACAAAATGAAATACCAGGTAAAAATATCATCATACCTATTATTCCAACAAGTGCATAAATAACACTATGTACTATGACATAATTATAATTCTGTTCTTTTTTTACTGCCATTTTTTCACTTTGAAAATAGAAATCTCCTAATACATGTACTAACAATAATACAGTTATAATCTCTCTATAACTCATTATTTATCACCTCACTTAACAACATGTTAACACACTCATATGCCTCTTTATAAGCATAAAAATGTGTCTTATTTAAAATTTGTCCTATATTAGACTGTGTGACAGAAAAATACTGTGCACATTGTGTTTGTGTGGCATGATGATGAATCATATAATTGATTATTGCTTTTTGTCTATCTGTCCATTGTGATTCAATGTTATACATTAGACTAAATATTGAATTTAATAAATATTCGTAAGACTGATTTTTAGAATCAATCGCAATCTTAATATCACTTTGTCCTTTTTCTTTCTTTTTCTCATTGAATTTTAATTCATCTATACATTCTCTTGCCTTATAATATGCAGGTCCATCTGCACCTATAGATATAAGTGGATTTATGTCTGTTGTTATGGCTCCTATTCCTATTGCAAATCTAATACTCACTGATGCTTCATTTTTTATAAAATAAATAATATCCATCACATTCTTTCCACATTTTAACAACCCCTGAAATTCATCTCCTAAAGTAATTGTAAAAGCAGACGCAATAGTGTCTTTATATCTATCATTTATTTCATCTAATATTCTTTTTATATGTTCCTGAAGTTCTTTTCTCTCTTTTATCTTCTTAGAATTTTTTATATCTCCTATTATCGCTATATAACACATAATTTCACTCTCCTTATCCTTAGTATATGATAAACTTCACTTATATTCAATAATCATTAGTTAAAACACTTATAATATTATATTATTAGTATTTTAACTAATAATATAACATTTACCATACAATAATATTTTTTAGTGATATAATAATGATAATAGAGGTGGTAAGAATGAAAATACTTTTTATAAATCTTCCTTATTATGGTCATGTCGTTCCTACTATAGGGTTAGTACAAGAATTAATAAATAAAGGTTGTGATGTGACATACCTTATGCCTTATGATTGGGAGGATAAAATCAGTGTAAGTGGTGCAAAATTTTATGGATATAAAAATCATAAGCAGCTATCTGAACAGATAAAAAATGCTTATCATACTGCTAAAAATATAATCAATGATTACGATTTAATCATATACGAACAATTTTTCTTTTTAGGAAAACATCTTGGAGAAAAATATAATAAACCTGTTGTAAGAATATTCAGTGCCCCTGCTACTAATAAAACAATTATGAATGAATATATTCAGTCAGGCCCTTTATCTATATTTAAATCTAAATGGATTGCTAAAGCTTTTACTAAAGATATTACAAAAAATATTCATTTAATGTGTGATAATTGGTTAGATGAGATTATTTATAATCCTCCTAAGTTGAATTTAGTTTATGTTTTAAAAGAATTTCAGCCATATTTAGAAGAATTTGATGATAAACATTTTAAATTTTTAGGTCCTTCTTTATATAATCGACAATCTATTGCTTTTGAATTTATAAAAAAAGATAGACCTGTTATTTATATATCTTTAGGGACAATTATTAAAGGATCTTCTTCTTTTTTTAGATTATGTATAGAAGCATTTAAAGATGAAAATATCGATGTGATTATATCAACTGGTTATAAATTTAATATTAAAAAACTAAAAAATATTCCTTCAAACTTCTATTTCTATAATGAAGTTCCTCAAACAGAAGTATTAAAAATTGCTGATGTTTTTGTGACACATGGAGGAATGAATAGTATTAATGAAGCACTTATATCTAAGACTCCTATGGTTGTGATTCCTTTTTCTTCAGATCAGCCAATTAATGCTAAAAATGTGCAAAAAGCAGGTGTAGGAATAAAACTTGATTACTCAACATTAAATTCACAATTACTAAAAAATACTGTTTTATATGTAAAGGATAATAAAGAGATTCAAAATAATCTAGAATATATTTCTTCAGTTATATCAGATTCATATAGTAACAAAGGAGGTGCTGAGATTATTATTGATTTTTACAACAATCATAATATTTAAAAAAAATATTAATCCATATAAAATAATTATGAATTATATTTAAAAAATGGTAATATAAAAGTAACAGAAATAATTGAATCTTTTGGTTTAATTATAAATTTTATAAGAAAGTGAGAATTAAATATGTATCGACTAATTGAATTAAACCCACAATTACATGATTTTATAGGTGATATTGATTTACGTATGCACCTTTATAACGCTACAAAAAAACGATTACTTAAAGACAATCAGACTTTAAAAGATTTTGCTAATGCACATGAATATTATGGTTTTCATCATGTAGAGGGTGGATGGTATTATCGTGAATGGGCTCCATCTGCTCATCAATTATACTTAGAAGGTGAATTTAATGACTGGAATAAAACATCTCATCCATTAAAACGAATTGATAGTGAAAACTGGGAAATATACCTAGAAGGTGATGATGCTTTATGGGATGGATGTAAAGTAAAAACAGTTGTAGATGCTAATATGACACGTACTGAACATCTTCCTTTATATTGTCGTCGTGCTGTACAAAACAAAAATGATCATTCTTTTGAAGCAGAAGTAGTTGATAATAGAAAAGTTTTTGAATGGACAGATGCCAACTTCGTTGGAGAAGATAAATTATATATTTACGAAGCACATGTTGGTATGGCTCAAGAAGAAGGTCGAGTTGGGACTTATCGTGAATTTGCTGACATTACTTTAGAACATATTAAAGAAGCTGGTTACAATACAATTCAGCTTATGGCTATTATGGAACATCCTTACTATGGTTCTTTTGGATATCAGGTAAGTAATTTCTATGCTGCATCTTCTTGGTTTGGAAAACCTGAAGATTTAAAATATTTAGTTAATAAAGCACATGAAATGGGTATTCGTGTTTTATTAGATTTAGTTCATTCTCATGCAGTTAAAAATACTTCTGAAGGTATTAATATGTTTGATGGAACTGTATGGCAATTCTTCCATGAAGGTGAAAAAGGAGAACATCCTGCATGGGGAACTAAATGCTTTGATTATGGAAAAACAGGTGTACTTCATTTCTTATTAAGTAACTTAAAATTCTGGATGAATGAATATCATTTTGATGGATTCCGTTTTGATGGTATCACATCAATGTTATATCATGATCATGGATTAGGAACTGATTTTAATGATAATAGCAAATATTTCTCTTTCAATACTCATACTGAAGCAATTACTTATCTTCAATTAGCAAATGAGTTAATTCGAGAAATTAATCCTAATGCTATTACAATTGCTGAAGATATGTCTGGAATGCCAGGTATGGCATTACCTATTGAAGACGGTGGTATTGGTTTTGACTATCGTTTAGGTATGGGATTACCTGATATGTGGATTAAAGCAGTTAAAGTTCCTGATACAGATTGGGATATCAACAAAATGTGGGGAGATATGTGTCTACGTCGTCCTGGCGAAAATACAATCGCTTATGTAGAATCTCATGACCAAGCTTTAGTTGGTGATAAGACTATGATTTTCCGTCTAGCAGATGCTGGAATGTATACAGATATGGATAAAGCAACGCACAATGTTAATATTGATAGAGCTATTGCTTTACATAAAATGATTCGTTTATTTACTTTAGCAGGTGCTGGGGAAGGTTACTTGAATTTCATGGGTAATGAATTTGGTCATCCTGAATGGATTGACTTCCCTCGTGAAGGAAATGGATGGAGTTTCCATTATTGTCGTCGTCAATGGAGTCTTAAAAACAATGGATTCTTAAAATATGAATGGTTGAATGAATTTGATAAAGATATGGTTTCTGTAACTAAAGAAAATGGAATGTTCAATCAACGAATGGCAGATATGATGTTAATGAAAGAACCAGAACAAACTTGTGCTTTCTATCGTGGATCATTGTTGTTTGTATTTAACTTCCATCCTACACAAAGTTTAGAAAATGTATTAATTCCTGTTCATCAGCCAGGAGAATATACTGTTGTATTATCTTCTGATGATGCTAAATATGGTGGATTTGAAAATGTTAAAAAACAAACATATTCTTCAAAAATGTTTGATGGAAAACATTATATAGAATTATATATTCCTGCTCGTACTTGCTTTGTACTAAAGGAAAAAGTGATTCTTCCAAAAAAAGAAAAAACAAAATAAAGATATGGGGTGATTAGCCCCATATTTTTTTATTTATATATTTTAAAAAATCATACAAAAATATAAAACCATATAATTGATTAACTAGTTTTGCAATATTTCAATAACTGTGTATAATATAAATCATACATTTAAAATTTTCAGGAGGTAAAATAAATGGCAAAAGAAATAAAACCAGAAGATACATCAAGAGCTATAGCTTATGAACTTTGGATGAAAGCACCAAATCCAATGATGACTTTCTTTAAAACATTAGATATAACTAATCTCATTAAAGTCAGTAAAAGAAAACATTTAAAATTTAATATGCTCATGGATTATTGTATTGGAAAAGCCGCTGTGAATATAAAAGAATTTTATATACTTCCTGTTGGAGATAAACTAATACAATATGATTCCATTGCAGTAAATACAATCGTAAAAAATAAAGATGGTGACATAAACTCTTGTGATATCCTTTTTACGGATGAGTTAGATAATTACAATAAGCAATATTTAAAATACACTTTACAGGTATCAGAAACATGTCAGGATATAGATTTATCTACTGACAGTATGATTATAGGAACTTCAGCGATTACAAATACAGAACTTGATGGTATTATTGGAATGAATAGTGGTATTTATAACAACCCATTTCTATTTTGGGGCAAATATCGCAAAAAATTATTTAAATATTCTCTTCCTATATCATTCCAATTCCATCATACCCAAATGGATGGTGAACACGCTGGAAGATTTCTAGAAAACTTACAAATAGAAATAAATAATTTAAAATAAAATTTATATTATTACATATAGCTAATCTTAATTGATTAGCTTTTTATATACAAAAAAAGACCACCCATAAAGAGTGATCTTGATTGTCTCATTGCGAT
>JAZLDV010000114.1:0-6666 GCA_045614925.1 Coprobacillaceae bacterium
ACGTAATTCTTTGTAAGCTCCCCATGAAGCTTCTGTATAATCACTTCTATAAACATTGTCAATAATAGCTTGAACTTCTTGTCTTGCTACATCAACTAATTGTTCTTGTGTTGCAGTTTCCCCATATGCTCTAAATTCAGCCACGTGGAATGCACTGTTTCTTGAGTTGTAAGTTCCTACAACTTTTAAATTTGAAGCATAAACTGGCTCTTCAAATTCAAATGTAGTTCCATGAATTGTTGGTTCTACACTATCATTCTTTTCAGCAACTTTTGTGTAATATACACCATCTGTACTTGCATACACTTCAAAATGATAATATCTTCCTGATCCAACATATGTTACAACATTAACACTATCAATCCCTTTTATTTCACCTAAATCAACATCAAGCCATGGATTTCCTGAATATGCTCCTGCATCCCAATAAGTACTACGATTTCCATCTAATGCTTTAATCGCAAGTGCACCTGCTGAAGATGCTGATGAAGTATCAGCTCCACTACTTGTAAATGGTCTTGCTAATAAGATATCTCTTGTTTCTTCTCCATATACAAAGATTTCACTTAAATGGAAAGATTGATTTGTTTGATTTCCTGGATTTACTTTTCCAGTTCCATCAATTTTAATAAATTTAACTTCTAAATCACTATCAATAGGATGAGAGTTTCCTGCATCTTTAGTTCCTCTTGCAGTATGTGATCCTGCTAAAGTCCAATTTTCACCATCTTTAGAAATATATAAATCATAGAAATATGATCTAACAGTATTATCAGAAGTTTTTGTACTATGATATGGTCTAACTACGATTTCTTCTAAATCATAATAAGCATCTAATTCTAAAATAATTTCTAATTCTTTAATATCTGGACCTAAAGTTCCATATGTAGATGTTTTTCCATCTGTAAGTGCTGCAATTCCTCCATCAGCAATTGATGTCGCATTTGTAGTTAATGCTTTCTTATAAGAAGCAACATTAACTCTAGATCTTAATGTTTCAACTGCAAATTTTAATGCAGCATGTTCTTCTTTTAATTCTTTAATTGTTAAATCTTTTTGCATAGCTGCTTCAGCTTTAGAAATAGCAGCTAATAATCTTGCATAAGAATTTTTAGTATATGATGAAGATGAAATTGCTTTTGCTTCATCAATTAAATCACTTAATAATTCTTTATTAGAAAAATCTTTAGAAGATTCATTTAATGTCAATTCACCTGTAAGAGTGACACCATTTTCTTCATAAGAAATAGTGATTGTTTGTGTATTATCTTTTGTTTTATCAAAACCAGTAATAGTCACTTTATCACTAATATCTTGACTATATCCTGAATTGTATGTAGCAGTTACAGTTAAATCTAAATCATTTCCTGTTTCATACATATTATTTTGTTTAACAGTAATACCTGTTAATAATGATAATTCTACTTGTGGTAACCCTGAAGTAGAAATACCAGCAACCTGACATACCCCATTTGCTTGTAATGTAATTGTTTCATAACCATTATATCCTGTTTCATTACCAGCATTTGAAATAATTGAAATTTGTTTTCCACCTTTATCTAAAGCTTCTAATACAAATTTAGAATAGAATAAAATACTTCCTCTAGGTACATGGTAATCACTTGTTACCATAATAATAGATTCCACTTCTGGATAATCATTATTTAATAATTCATAAGTATATTGTGCATTTCCTACAGTTGTAGGTGCTCTTGTTTCAACGATTAATCGATCTGCATCTAATCCTTGATCTAATAACCATTGCCCCATTAATCCCCCTTCTGTTACATTAGGGTTATTTGCTGCAGTTCCTCCTCCAGTTACTGCAATATAAGCATCTGGATATTTATTCGCTAATGCTAATCCTACTTGTAATCTTCCGATTAACTCTTCTTTCATTGTTCCATCATCATTTAAAGCAAATCCTAAAACAACAATGGCAACTTTACTATCATCAACTTCTATTGATGGAAGTTGAGTTGCATCAGCTCCTGATTCTAAAATATCAACTTCATTAACATAACCATCGGCATTGATTTCACTCCAATAGTTCATGATCTTTTCCCAGGCTTCTCCTGTATCTTGATCAACTGCTTTTAATTCATTTAATACTCTATCAATATCAGTTGCAGCATCATCCTGATAATCTCTATAGTAAGCAATTAATTGTTTAATATATGTTTCTGCAGTTTCAGCAGCAGAAACATTAACTGAAAAATTAAAAGCTGTTACTACCATAGAAACAACTAATAAGACCGAGATAATCTTTTTAAGCATTTTCATTATGTTTTCCTCCTCATTTGTTTTTTAACATGTAAATTATACATGGTTTTACAAATTTTGAAAAGGGTTTCATTTGTTCTTAATGTAAAATTTGTGTTAAATAAAAAAACATCATTTCCTAAGAAATGATGTCAAAAGGTTCTAAACTTCTTTTTAGTATTCCATTCATATGCGCTATAATCATACCATAATTGGCAATAGGTATACCATTTTGTGATGTATATTGTATACGATACTGCATTTCTTTTTCATTTAACATACACCCACCACAATGAATAACTAATTTATATTTTGATAAGTCTTCAGGATATTGTGTACCTGAAGTGAATTCAAATTTTATATCTTTTTTTGTATAGTCTAATATCCATTGAGGAATTTTCACTGTCCCTATATCTTCACATTGACGATGATGTGTACATCCTTCACTAATTAATACAATATCCTGATCATTTAAATGATCTAGTGTATATGCTGCTTTAATATTCGCATTCAAATCACCTTTGAATCTTGCCATTAATATAGAAAAAGATGTTAGCATAATATTTTCAGGAACTATTTTTGAAACTTGATTAAACACCTGTGAATCAGTAATGACAAGTTTAGGTTTTTTGTTTAATAATTGTAGAGTACTTTCTAACTGATCTACACTACATACTAAAGACGATGCATTGACATCTAAAATAGCTCTAATAGTTAATTGCTGAGGTAAGATTAATCTTCCTTTTGGAGCTGCTTTATCTATTGGGACAACAAGTATAACAAGATCACCTTCGTTAACGATATCAGCTAATAATGTTTTATTAGTATCTTTTTGCTGAATTAATGAAGCTAGTTTTTCTTTTAATTCATAAATATTTGTATCATTAATTGCACTAATATAAATTTCTTTTTGTGATAATTCTTTTTTATGTTCTAAAAGATCACATTTATTATAAGCAATCAGATATGGAATCTGTCTTTCTTTAAATAAGTCAATTAACTGATAATCATAATCTTGTAATCCTTTTATACAATCTACAACCAAAACAGCAATATCAGTTTTTACTAAAACCTGTTTTGCTTTTTTTACACGTAATAACCCTAGTTCTCCTTCATCATCAATACCTGGTGTATCAATAATTACAACTGGTCCCATAGGATTTAATTCCATTGCTTTACTCACAGGGTCTGTAGTTGTCCCTAAAACATCAGAAACTACACATAACTGCTGCTGAGTCACTGCATTAACAACACTTGACTTTCCTGCATTTCTTAAACCAAAAAAAGCAATATGTGTTCTTAAAGATGATGGACTTTGATTTAAACTCATTGTTTTACCTCTAGAATCTGAAGTCTCTTCTATTAGATTTCTTTATATCATTAATATTAGAAACTGCAATTTTCTTTACATTAGGATGAGGAATTTTTTCTAATTCTTCATCAATTAATTTATATCCAATCTCTTTAGTCTTTTCACTAGCATAGTCTTCTAAATATTCACATAAAGTCATTAATGCATTAGGATGACAGCAGTTTAAGATTTGTCCATTTTTGCATAAAGCCATGAAACGATCTCCCGTTCTTCCCTCTCTATAACATGCAGTACAGAATGATGGAATATGTCCATTTTCCATTAACCAATGAACAACTTCATCTAATGTTCTTTCATCACTTAATTCAAATTGTTCTGTATCTTTAGGTCTAATTTCTTCTGTATATCCTCCTACTGAAGTACGAGAAGCACCACTGACTTGAGATACACCTAAATTTAATAATTTACCACGTACTTCTTCTGATTCTCTTGTAGAAATAATAATACCAGTATATGGTACTGCTAAACGGATACATGCAGTAATTTTAGCAAAGATATCATCTGAAATAGAATTATCAAATACATTAGGATCAATATCATCTGCTTTTTTAATACGTGGAACACTAATAGTATGTGGACCTACTCCATGTACTGCTTCTAAGTGTTCTGCATGCATCAATAATCCAGCAAATTCATATTTATACATTTCTAATCCAAATAATACACCTAAACCTACATCATCAATACCACCTTCCATAGCTCTATCCATAGCTTCAGTATGGTATGCATAATTATGTTTAGGTCCTTTAGGATGTAATTGTTCATAACTTTCTTTATGATAAGTTTCCTGGAATAAGATATAAGTTCCAATTCCAGCATCTTTTAATTTTCTATAGTTTTCTACAGTAGTTGCCGCAATATTTACATTAACTCTTCTAATTGCTCCATTTTTATGATTTACACTATAAATTGTATTAATACATTCTAATATATATTCAATAGGATTGTTAATTGGATCTTCTCCTGATTCAATTGCTAATCTTTTATGACCCATATCCTGAAGAGCAATAACTTCTTTTCTTACTTCTTCTTGTGTTAATTTCTTTCTAGGAATTGTTTTATTCTGATAATGATATGGACAATATACACATCCATTTACACAATAATTAGATAAATATAAAGGTGCAAACAATACAATTCTATTTCCATAGAATGCTAATTTAATTTCTTCTGCAATCTTATAAATTTCTTGTACCTTTTCTTCAATATCACATTCTAATAATACTGAACCTTCTCTATGTGATAAACCATGACACACATAACCATTTTCAGTTTTTACTGGTCTTGCTTTATCTAATATTGAATCAATTAATTCAATATTATTTTTATTTGCTCTTGCATATTCTAACGTTTCTAATATTTCCTCATTACTTATAAATTCTTCTGCCTTTAATGACTTTGGATTATACATAATTTTCTTCCCCCTTATAATCTCCCCTATGTACAACTATATTAAAACCAATATCATACATATCTTTTTTTATACTTTCTAAATACTGTGCAGACTCTTTGCCATCATGTGATTTATGATTGTATAATTCATATTGCCCCCTTACACTAAGTGGAGAAAGGTTAGGCATAATGACATTTGCACCTGCAAGTATTCCTTGTTCTCTTCCTGTTTTTTCTAAAGTAGATAAAGCTGTCGTTGAAGGTAATAAGATTGATGGATGAATCAATCTTATTATAGATAAAAGATAACATGTTTCTTCTACACTTCCTGCTTCTTTATCTTTAAATATTGAACTGTGATGTGGAATAAATGGACCTATTCCACACATATGTGGTTTAAATGTTTCTATAAATTTTAAATCTTTAGCTAAAGTATATGAACTCTGATAAGGTGATCCTACCATAAATCCACATCCAACCTGATATCCTATTTCTTTTAAATTTTTTAAGCATTGCATTCTAAATTCATAAGACATAGATGATGGATGTAACTTTTCATAATGTTCTTTATCTGCTGTTTCATGTCTTAAAAGATAACGATTAGCTCCTGCATCATATAACTTTTTATAACTTTCATAACTTCTTTCACCTACAGATAAAGTGATCGCACAATCACTATATCTTTCTCTGATTGTTTTAACGATATCACATAAAATATCATCTGTATAATAAGGATCCTCTCCTCCTTGTAGTACAAATGTACGATAACCTAGTTGATATCCTTGTTCACAACATTCTAAGATTTCATCTTTATAAAGTCTATATCTAAAACATTCACCATTTTTTGCACGAATACCACAATAATGGCAATCATTTTTGCAATAATTACTAATTTCGATTAATCCTCTAATATAAACATCATGATTATAATATTGCAATCTGACAATCTCTGCTTTTTCTTTTAAGTAAAGTGCTAATTCTTCATTTCTTGCTTCTATAAGACACTGATATTCTTCAACAGTTAAACTATGTGTCTTATATAACTTATCAATCAATGACTTCATCATTATATACCTTATGAGAATAAGCAGTCTTCACTCCTACACCTTCTAGTTTCCCTATCTTTCCAGTCAATGTAGAAATAATATTTTGAGATGCTTCAATCGCAATACTAATAATATTTATATGACGTTCTCTATATGGAATACCCATTCTTCCAATAATATATTCCCCATAATCATGCAGCAATCTATTTAAAGATTCAATAGAATCCTGATTTTCAACAATAATTCCAATTACTGCTACTCTTGTTTCCATATACATTCCTCCCCAAAAAATAAAAAAGCACCTAAAAAAGGTGCATAAAAATAAACATCGTTAATTTTACTGCAGCCTTTCACTTAGAACTCATCTTTATGTCAGGTGTATTATAAATATACGATTTTTTAGCCATTTAGTCAACTAAAACACTTACAATTCGAATTACAACAAACTCTAACATAAAAAAGACAGGATGTTTTCACATCCTGTCATAAAGTTTATCCTAACCAAGCACCTGTTGATGAGAATTTTTGAACTTTACCATCAATTGTTACAGTTCCTGTTACCATTGCACCATTATCTGTGAAATAGTACCAGAT
>JAZLDV010000115.1:0-4471 GCA_045614925.1 Coprobacillaceae bacterium
TACGTTTTGATTCATTAATAGTAATCATACGTTCAGTTTCATTTGCATATGATGCACTACCATAACCATTATTTCCTCTTTCTGCTCTATCCATATTTAAAGCTAATTCAGAAATAATAGTATTTAAATCTTTATCTAAATTCATTAAGTATTTCGCTTTTGCAATATCACGAATACCCTCTTTCATCATTTCATAACGTGGAGTAGAATAGAAATTCACTTCACCAATATTTTCTTTTTCTACTGGATAAATATACCATCCATCACCTGGTTCCCAAGATTTATAGTTAGGTGAATTTAATGGATCAGCTACCCAGTTATCCCAAGCCCATTTTAAATATCCATCAGCCTGTTGAGTCATTGTATACCACATTAACCAATAGTTATCAGCAGGGTCACTAATTAAGAAGTTACCTGGATAATCTCCAGTACATGTATAGATTGTTGTATCTAATCCTAACTCTCTTCTATGTGCACTAAATTCTCTAAATTCATTATTAGTATGACTAATATGTTTTAATCCGATAGAAATATCATCAATTCTATCTGTTAAATCCTGATAGTTTAATGCATAGTAGTTACATGCACAAAAGATTTTTAAATGTTCATTATCTTTATTCGTTACTGATTCAATTAAATCTACTGTAGGAGTCAATTGAGCAACTGGTCTTTCATCCATTGCAATATAAGTTATATCAAACCAGCCTTTTTCTTCTACATAAGGAACAAAACTTTCTAAAAACTGTCTCCAGATACTTGTCCATTCAGCACTTCCTACTGTTAAGTTTTGAGTTAATTCTTTGTTTGTTGCTTCATCAAAATATGTAATTCTATTGTTCCATGGAACCATACTATAACATTTTAATTTTCCAATACCATTTTCTGGGTCAACAACACCACATTCAATACCAAAGTTTACCCATTGTTCAAACATTGTATAATCAAATTCAAATGTTCCATCAGTTTTCTTAGTCCATTCTACCATCGAAGCATCACCAAAATATGACTGATGCCCCCAAGCTTCATCTACAATATTACATACTAAATCTCTAGAACCCATATTCTCAGCATATTCAATCAATGATGATCTCATATAATCAAAATGTTCTTCACTAAAATATTCATCTTCACTTAATCCTAAATATCCTGCTTGTGAGAAAGGATGTTGCCAGATCTGAATATCACTCATAGGCTCTTTAGGAACAGTTAAATCAATAACTTCAATTGTATATTGAATTTCTTTTGAAGCTGAAGAAGATGCTGATTTAATAGATACAGTACCTTCATATGTACCAGGTTCAGTATCTTCTGGAACATTTATTTCCACCCATACAAAACCTAATGTATTCGCATCTAATGATTTTGTTACATCATGAGTAATTACATCAGGGAATGATTCTTTTGGAGATGCTGTATTTCCTTTACCGATAAAGGCTTCTACTTCTCTTAACCAGTTCACTTTCATATTATCTTTAGAAATAACATTGTCTCCACTTACAAAATCACTAATTGATACAGTTACGTTATCTGCAGCTTCATCTTCTGTTGCAACTGCAATTTTACTTGTCACAACATCATTTTTCCATGCGATATCTTTAAAACTATATTCAGTTTTATTCATGACTGTTTCATAATCATCTTGCTGTTCAAGCATATAATTATCAGCTAAAGTCACACTTATCAATGACACTTCTTCTAATACTTGAACACTTACTTCTTTTTTCTTTTCACCATTTAATAAAACATCAATCACTGCAGTTCCTAATTTCACTCCAGTTACATATCCATTTTCATCAACAGTGGCAATATCATTATTTTGAGATGAGAAAGTAATTACACCACTATTTGCATAGTCAGGATATAAAGTTGCTGCAATTTTAGCAGTTCCATCTACTTCTACTTTCACTTCTTCCTTTTTTAAAACAACATCAGTTGCAATAATATCACCATGCCATACTTTTATATTATCAATTTGAATAGATTTTGGCCCTTTATTCACAACTTTTAAAGTATGTTCTTTATTTTCTAAATTATCAATACTTGCTAATAATTGTTGATGAACAGTCGCTCCTGTGACTGTTGCATCAATATCAGCATAGTCTACTCCATCAATATTTACAGAATATTGACCATGATTTTTATTTTTACTTCCATAAATTTCAATCTTAGTTCCATAAAATTTTACAGTAAAATAATCTCCAATGATATCTGAATAATGTTCATCCCCATTAGAGAATAATTCAGGATGGTTAGATCCACCTTTCCAAGTTCCAACGTATTGGAATTTAAAAATTTCATCACTCGTAGTGACTTCACTGTCTTCTATATTTCTGACTGTTTCTTCTTGTGCTAAAACTGGAAGAATTGTCATTTGAGAAAAGACAGTACATAAAGTTAATAATAAGCATAAAATTTTTCTCATATATTATTCCTCTCTTTCTTTATTTTTTATACTTATATTGATTGATCCTCCTCTCATTAAATGGTTTTTGATATAACAAATATCTCTATCTTTATTATAGTAATACTCATTTTTCTTTTCAAAAAAAACAAACTTTTCAAATAAAAAAGTTCAGAAATAAATCTGAACTTTAGTTAAAATGTTTATTAACCTTTTTCAATAAATCAATGATTTCTAAATGTTGTGGACATACAGAAACACATTGACCACATTCTATACATTCATTGATATTATTAACTTTAATAAATTCTTCTTTTTTACTTATTCCTTTTTTATCTTCATTATATAAATTAAATAATTGAGGAATATAAATATGAGAAGGACATCCATCAATACAATATTCACATTTTGTACAATCAATCATACTATGCTGAATTAATAATTGTGTTGCTTTTTCAATAATATCTAATTCTTCTTTATTTAATGTCTTTAAATCTTTCATAAAGCTAATATTATCATAAACCTGTTCAAGATTACTCATTCCACTTAAAACAAACTTAACATTCTTTAAAGAAGAAACAAAACGTAATGCCCATGAAGCAACAGATAAATCAGGATGATAATCCTTAAATAATTTCTCTACATCTTCTGGAACATTTGCTAAACGTCCTCCTTTTACAGGTTCCATAACAAATATATCTACATTATGTTTTAAAGCCACTTCATAACATAAACGAGATTGAATATTTGTATCATTCCAATCTAAATAATTTAACTGTAATTGTACGAATTCAATTTCAGGATGCTCAGTTAATACTTTATCTAAAAACTCTGCATCATCATGAAAAGAAAAACCAATATGTTTAACTAATCCTTTTTCTTTCTTTTCTTTTAACCAGTTAAAACAGTCAAGTTCAGTATATTTAGGATAATTATCTTTTAATATACAATGTAACAAATAATAATCAAAATATTCTACTCCTGTTTTTCTTAACTGTTCATTAAAAACAGCATCTCTATCATCTAAAGAGTTAATATAACTTGAATGTAATTTTGTTGCTAGAGTATAAGCATTTCTAGGATATCTATCAGTTAAAGCCTCTTTAATCGCAACTTCACTTTTAAAGCCACAATACATCCATGCCGTATCAAAATAAGTAAATCCATTATCAATAAAATAATCAACCATCTTTTTACACAATTCAATATCAATACTTGTATTATCATCTTTATCTAATAATGGTAATCTCATAAAACCAAACGCTAATTCACTCACAATTTCCACCATCCTTTTTATAATTTTAACAAAAATAGGGATTCAATAGAATCCCTATTTTATATTAATCTTCTTTTCTTTTTTTAGAAGTCATGAATGCGAATGCTGCTGCCACTAACATTGCGAAGAATCCGAATACTTGTGTGTTATCACTTGTATTAACATTATCATCTTCACCAGGTACTTCTGGTTGTTCTGGCACAACAACTTCTTCATCATCTTCACCAGGTTGATCTGGATCAGGTTGTCCTGGTTGTTCAGGATCAGGTTGTCCTGGTTCTTCAGGTTCAACTGGTGGTTGTGGTTCAACCGGTTCAGTTGGTTTTACTTCTAATCCTTGAATAGCTGCTAAGATAGCATCTGCCATTGCATCTACTTCTGCCTGTTTAGTAATATCTAATCCTTCTACCACTGCTGCTACTGCTGCTTCAACAGCACTGAAGTCTTTATACATTTCTTTTACTAATGCTTTTACTGCTTCTAATGCTTCTTCTACTGCACTATAGTCAGCACCTTTTAATACTAATTCTGCGATTGCATCTTTGATAGCTTTAGCATAAGCATCTACATCAGCTTGTTTAGTGATATCTAATCCTTCAACTACTGCATTGATAGCTGCTTCTACTTTAGTGAAGTCTACATAGTTTTCTTTTACTAATGCTTCTGCTTCTTCAATTGCTTCTTCTACTGCACTGTAATCTGCACCTTTTACTTCTAATGCTTCGATTGCTTCTTCAATAGCTTTAGCCATTGCATCTACTTCTGCTTGTTTAGTGAAGTCTAATCCTTCTACT
>JAZLDV010000116.1:0-3384 GCA_045614925.1 Coprobacillaceae bacterium
GAGACATTTTTTGTGCAAAAAGAATTTAAAACCCCCCTATTTGAGAAAAGGAAGTGATATTTTGGCAAAGGTTAAAGAAATTGATATAAAATCAGTCAAAGATACATTTGTAGAAATGGGAACTGATAAGGCAAAACTAGGTTTAACATTAATAGAAGAAGCTGAATTTATGAAAAACACATTAATACAGCTAAAAAAGAAGGTTGAAAGTGAAGGTGTAGTTACTTCAATGTGTCAAGGTAAGTATGATATTGAAAGAGCTAATCCTGCATTAAGTCAATATAACATGTTAATTAAGAATTATCAGTCTTGCATTAATAATATTGTCAATTTACTTCCAAAAGATGAATTACCAAGTGAAGATAACTTTGATGATGATGATCTATGACATATATTGAGGAATATCAAAAGTGGATTAAAGATAATCCTGATAAAGTATGCAATAAGATAAAAAAACAATATGATAGATTAGTAGATAATCTGAAAAAAGAACAAAAGGTGTCTTTTATTAATAAAGGAATAGAAGAAACACATACTTATGTATTTGATGAGAGGAAAAGTTTAAGGTGTATTCATTTTATTGAAAAGTATTGTAAGCAATCAAAAGGAAGATGGGCAGGTAAACCATTAAAACTTGAGTTGTTTCAAAAAGCAATGCTACAAGCACTATTTGGTTTTGTAGATAAAGAAACAGGATTAAGGAAATATAAGAAAGTTATATTTTTTGTAGCAAGGAAGAATGGTAAATCAGTACTAGATAGTGCAATAGCAACATATATGCTTACAAAAGATAATGAAGGTGGTGCTGAAATATATTCAGTAGCTACTAAAAGAGAACAAAGTAAAATAGTATGGGAAGAATCAAAAAGAATGATAAAGAAAAGTCCTATACTAGCAAAAAGAATAAGATGTTTAATAGGTGGTATTTATTATGACACTAATGATAGTTACTTTAGAGCTTTAGCAAGTGATAGTAACTCATTAGATGGATTAAATGCACATTTAGTAATTGCTGATGAAGTTCATGCTTGGAAAGATAAGAATTTACTAGATGTTATGTATGATTCAATGAGTGCTAGAACTCAACCAATATTACTTGAAACAAGTACAATGGGAACTATAAGACAAAATGTATTTGATATTGAATATGATTATGCAAGTCAAGTAATAGATGGTGCTGTTCAAGATGAAACATTACTACCTATAATATATGAACTAGATGAAGAAAAAGAATGGACTAATGAGGAATGTTGGTATAAAGCTAATCCTGCATTAGGAAGTATTAAATCAATAAAAGATTTAAGAGAAAAGGTAGAAAGAGCAAAAGCAAATCCAATAGAACTAGTCAACCTATTATGTAAGGACTTCAATATAAGACAAAATACAATAAATGCTTGGTTGACTTTTGATGATCTGAACAATGAAAAGATTTATTCTGATTGGAAAGATACTTATTGCATAGCAGGGGTTGACTTATCTAGCACAACTGACTTAACATGTGCAACATTGCTAGGTGTTAAGAATGGTGAAATAAGAGTGAAACAAATGTATTGGATTCCAACCAATTCATTAGAGAAAAAGGTAAAAGATGATAGAATACCTTATGATAAGTGGTTAAAAGCAGGGTGGTTAAGGTTAAGTGGAGATTCTAAAATAGATTATCATGATGTTACAGGGTGGTTTTTAGAAGAAGTAAGAGATAATGATTTAAGACCATTGTATGTAGGTTATGATAGTTGGAATGCTGAATATTGGAAAATAGAAATGGCAGGTTTAGGATTTAATATGGTGGAAGTTAGACAGGGTGCAAAAACAATGTCTACACCAATGAAGAATATGAAAGCTGATTTAATAGACAAGAAGATAAATTATAATAATAATCCAATTCTAAAGTGGTGTTTGTCAAATACTACTATCAAAATGGATTCAAATGAGAATATTCAACCTGATAAAGAAAAATCAAGGCAAAGGATAGATGGTGCAGTAAGTTTAATAGATGCTTACTGCATTTTTGTTGAAAAACAACAAGAATATTTAAACTATATAAATGAGGAGGTAAAAAATGGAACGTAGAAGTTTATTTAGTAGAATATTTGGTAATGATAGAGATACAACACCACCAACAACAGCAACAAGTTTTGAAATACTAGATAGATATAAGAGTGTTTTTACTAGGTATGATGGAAAATTTGAAGATGATATTGATATTAGGACATGTGTTGATACAATTGCAAGAAATGCTGCTAAAATGCACCCTAAACATATTAGAAGGACAGCTGAAAAGTTAGAAATATTAGATGGTAATTTGTATAGACTTCTTTCAAAGAAACCAAATGAACTACAAAATGCTTTTCAATTCTATTATCAAGTAGTAAGTGAATTAGAATTATATAACAATGCTTATATATACATTCAAAGAGATGAGAATTTCAAAGTAACAGGATTATATCCATTAAGTTATAAGACAATAAGATTATTTGAATATCAAGGCAAACTTTATATTCAATTTAAGTTTGGAAATAAAAAAGAAAGATTTGTAGCATATAACAATTGTATTCATCTAACAAGATTTAGTAGTGGTGATGGATTATTTGGTGGTAATACTGAACCAATAATTAAAACATTATCAATTAAACATGTATTAGATGAAGGTATTGTAAATGCTATTAAAACAACTTCAGCAATTAAAGGTATTGTAAAATCAACTCAAGCAATGCTTAAACCTGAAGATGTAAAAGCAATGAGAGATCAATTTGTAAAAGACTTTTTAGAGGAATCTGATAAGAGTGGTATAGGTGGTCTAGATGCAACTACAACATTCACACCTGTTAATATTGATCCTAAAACAGCTGATGAGAATCAAATTAAAATTTATGATAGCAAAGTACTTGGTTATTTTGGTGTAAATGAGAACATAATTCAAAGTAAGTATTCAGAAGATGAGTGGAATGCTTTTTATGAAAGTGTACTTGAACCAATTGGTTTACAAATGAGTTTAGAATTTTCAAATAAATTATTTACACCAACTGAAAGATATTTTGGTAATGAAATAATATTTGAAAGTAATAGATTACAATATGCAAGTAATAGAACAAAAATAGAACTTGTAAGATATGCTAATAATATAATGACAATCAATGAATTAAGAGAAGTATTTAACTTAACACCTATTGATGGTGGAGAAGAAATATTAGTAGACCAAAATCATAATGATACATTGGGAAATATGGTAAATGAAGGAGGAAATGAAAATGAAGGAAATTAGAAAATTAGACTTACAATTTAGAGCTGAAGAAACTGAAGATAAGAAAATGGAAATCAAAGGTTATGCTGCAGTATTTAATAGTCCTGAAACTTATTCTTATACTGAAGTAATAAGTGATA
>JAZLDV010000117.1:0-6994 GCA_045614925.1 Coprobacillaceae bacterium
ATTGTTTTTATTGCCTTTTGCCTTATATCATCAAAAAGCACGTTTATCTTTAAAATATTTAAATCTTATGTTAAAGCAAAAAACTATTGCTTATACTTCTTTAAATAATGTGACTATACCTGCATTAATCTTATGTGGTGAACATGATATGATTAAATTAGAAGATAGTAAACTTATTGCTGAATCTTTGCCTTATGGAATATTAAAAGTCATTCCTCAAGGAAATCATTTCTTATTAAAAGATTCATTTAAAGCGACATCAAAAGAAATAGTATTATTCTTAAATGCATGTCATAAAGGATTATAATATGAATAATGTATTAGTATGTGTTCCTCTTCTAGCAAAAAACAAGTCTAGTATAATTGAAGATATGACATATCTTCAAACAAAGGATTATGATCTGATAGAATTAAGATTAGATTATTATGAAAATATAGAATGTAAAGAATCAGTTATACAATTACTAAAAGAAATTAAACCACTTATATCAAAACCGTTATTAATTACTTTAAGAAGTTTAAATGAAGGTGGATATAAACATATTGATAATGAGTATTATTATTCATTATTAAAAGATATTATAAGTCTTAATCTTACAGATATGATTGATATAGAATTGTTAAAAGATAAAATAAATAATTTTGAACTTATAGAACATGCTCACAATAATCATATTAAAGTTGTGATGTCTTATCACAACTTTAATAAGACTGATGAAATAGACGTATTAAAGCAATATATGGATACTATGGAAGTCATGGGAGCAGATATTGCTAAAATTGCAGTAATGCCTAGATGTAAAGAAGATGTTGTGAATCTGATTAATTTAAGTATGCAGTTATCTTCATATATGTCTATAGGAATTGTTGTGATTGCAATGGGAGAACTAGGTAAAATTACAAGAGTGATAGGAGATATGATAGGTTCCTATATGACTTTTGCAAGTTTATCTTGTGCAGTAGCACCAGGACAATTAAGTATTGATGAAATCAATATGTATAGGAGGATAAAATGATAGATTTACAAAAAGCAAAAAAAGCATTTGAAGATTATGTGAGTTACTACGATAAGACGATTCCTTCTATAAATTTAAAGATTATTCATACATATGAAGTGATAAAATGTAGTGATTTTTTATGTGATAGTCTTGGATTATGTGAAGAAGATAAACAGCTTGCTGGATTAATAGCATTGCTTCATGATATTGGAAGATTTGAACAATGGGTAAGATATAAAAGTTTTGCTGATCATAAAACAACTGATCATGCTAAATTATCAAGTGATATCTTATTTAAAGATGGTCTGATTGAAAAATTTATAGATGATAGACAATATGATGAAATTATCAGAATTTCTATTGAACAGCATAATAAATATAAAGTAGATTTATCATTAGATGAAAGAATATTACTGTTCGTTCATCTAATTAGAGATGCTGATAAATTAGATAATTTTAGAGTTAAGGAAGAAGAAACAATAGAAACATTATTGTTTGCTTCTTTAAATGAAGTACAACAAGAATCAATCAGTAAAGAAATATATAATCAGTTTATTCAAAATGAACTGATCTATGCTCCCAATAGAAAAACACATTTAGATATATGGTTATCTTATATTGCATTTATATTTGATTTACATTTTGATGCAAGTTATCACTATATATATAAACATAACTATGTAACACGTTCTTTTAGTAGAATAAATCCTATTGAAAAAGAAACCTTAATGCAATATAATCAATTACATCAGAGTGCAAATGATTTTATTGCAAAGAAAGTAGGATTATATGAGAAATAATAAAACAAAAAAAATGGTCTATATGGCATTGCTTAGTGCAATTGCTATAGTATTACATATGGTAGAAACATCTTTACATCTTCCTTTACCATTAGGAATGAAGTTAGGTTTTGCAAATATTATTTCATTAATAGTTGTAGAATTATATGGTGTTAAAGAGATGTTTATAGTGAATATATTTAGAGTTATTATCGCAAGTCTTATGAGTGGAATATTTATGAGTTATCCATTCTTTATTAGCTGTGGAGGCGTATTCTTAAGTTCTTTATCACTTGCGATATTAAAAAAACTAACAGATATGCCTGTTGTATCTAGCAGTGTTATATCAGCAGTGTTCCACAACATTGGACAAGTTCTTGTCGTATCAGTTCTGTTATCATCACAGGCAATTATGAGTTATGTTTTTGTTTTATTGGCATCCTCTATTCCTACAGGTATTTTTACAGGAACATGTGCTATTGCTGCATTAAAAAGAATAAAAGTATAGGAGAATATTATGAATAAAACTTTATTTTGTGTTATAGGACCTTCTGGTTCAGGTAAGTCAACATATGTGAAATATGCAATTGAAAAATTAGGTTTTGGTGAAATTATTTCTACAACTTCTAGAACACCTAGAAGTGGTGAGGTTGATGGAAAAGATTATCATTTTGTTTCTAAAGAACAATTTGAATCATTAGAAATGATTCAAAGAGATGAATATGCAGGGAATTATTATGGAACTGCAAAAAGAGATTTAGATTATGCATTTAAAGAAAGTGATTATGCATTTATGGTCATCACATATGAAAGTTCTCAATATTTTAAACATATGTTTAAAGAAAAAAATATGGGAATAGATGTTGTCACTATTTTTATTCATACACCTATTGAAGAATTAGAAAAAAGAATGATTTTAAGAGGAGATGACCCTGTTAAAATCAAAGAAAGAATAGACAATATCGTTAAAAGAAAAGAATATGAAAACAAAGACAAAGTAGACTTTGTCTTTGATGTGAATACATCTTCTTCTATTGAAGAAGTATGTAATGATTTTATGAATTTAATTATAAAATTACAAAATGATGCCTAGGCATCATTTTTTCTTTTTAAATAATAAACAATTCCTGTTATATCAGCAAGAGCCCAACCTAATACAATACTTATCCATATGACTTTCATACCATATATATGAGCAAATGAATAAGAAACAAAAACACGTGTCCCTAAAGATATCACAGTTAAAACAAAAGACATCCACGCTTTGCCTTTACCCCTATAATAACCATATAATAAAAATAACCATCCTATTAATATATAGAACACACCTTCAATATGAAGATATTCTATCGCAATACGTATAATTTCTAATTCACTAGAATCAACAAAAATAACAACTAGGTCTCTAGCAAATATATAAACTAAAACAGAAATGAATAAACTAAACAACCCAGATAATAAAAATGCACTTTTTATTCCCTGTTTTATTCTTTTCTCTTTTTTTGCACCTGTATTCATAGCAATAAAAGTAGAAAATGCATTCCCAAAATCCTGTACAGGCATATAAGCAAAAGCATCTATCTTTACACATAAACTAAATGCAGCCATTGCATTTACACCAAAACTATTTACTAAACCTTGAATCATTAATATACCAAAATTCATAACTGACTGCTGTAAGCAAGTCATTAATGAATAATCTTTTATTTTGATAAAAATATTTTTATTATAATAACAATCTTCTTTCTTAGGAATAATATAAGGATATCTTTTATAAATATACACCATCAGACTTATTCCACTTATTGCCTGAGAAATAATTGTCGCAAAAGCTGCTCCTTTTATCCCTAAATAAAAATAAACTATAAAAACATAATCTAATATAATATTAATAATTGAAGAAAGGGTTAAGAAATATAAAGGTATTTTAGAATTTCCTAGTGATCTTAATAATGAAGAAAAGAAATTATATAAAAATGTAAAAAATAATCCTAAAAGAATAATTCTTACATATTGATATGTATCACTAAAAAGATTATCAGGAATATTTAAAAAGATTAATATATCTTTTAAAAATACAAGACATAATATCTCTAACAATAATGTTAAACTTCCTATTCCTATAAATGACATAAAAACAGAATTTCTAATTTCATTTTTATGATTGGCACCAAACTGCATAGAAAACAATACACCACTTCCTAAACATAACCCTAATATAATAGAAGTCAAAAATACCATTAAAGAAAAAGCAGAACCAACTGCTCCTAATGCATAAGAACCAATATAATGACTTACAATATATGAATCAGCAATATTATAGAATTGCTGTAACATGTTTCCTAGAATCAAAGGAATAGTAAATAATATTAAAGATTTAATCACTTTACCTTCTAATAACTGATTATTCATAAATTCACCCCATGACAATATAGATGAAACAATACTTTTTGTCAAATCAAGAATATACCACTTTTATTGTGAAAATCAGGGGTGTTTCGTTTTCTTTTGTATTTGAAAAGGAATACTCTATTTGATATACTATTAGAGTAAAATTTTTGGAAATTAATGTAATTAATAGAATATATATAAGGAGGCATATTATGGGATTTATGAAAAGAAGTTTATGTAGCTTGATTGTATTTTCATCTCTTTTTGCGAGTTTAGCTATTACTCCAAAAACAAATCAAGTCTATGCAACTGAAAATGGAAATGATGTATTCTTGAATGTTGGAGAAAAGTATTATTATAAAGATTCTACAGGTAATTATAATATTACTGATTCAGCTGATGGGAATTCTATTAGCCAAGAAGAAGTACATGAATTAAATATTTCGATGTTTAATCACGTAAGCAATACAGCTAATAGCTTAAATAGTTTTTCTACAACAGCAAATACAAGTATATCTTTAGATGATGCTATGTTTAAATTTACAAATGTTGATGTAGAAAATAATTATTATACTATTTTTAATGAAAAAACTAATCAGTATTTAACACATCAAAGTGGTGCAAATGGTTATTTTAGTTCTTCACCATTTAACATGATTGTAAGAGAAGAAAATAACCATATTAAAATTTGTAAAACAGATGGCAAAAGATATATTATGTTTTATGTGACAAATATGGATTTTAATGGGAATAGTGATAATGGAAATACAAATACAAATACTTTTAAGTTTGAATTAACATTGTTACAAAAAAATAATACATTGTCGCCTGATGATGTAATTCCTGGATATACTAAAGTTACTTCTGTTGAATCAGGTAAGAGTTATTTGATTACTGTAGTTTATAATGGAAGCATCTTTGTTTTATATCCAACAAACGGAACAGGAGATCAAACAAAATTAGTAAAATTTAATAAATACAATGATTTATATGCAATTGGATCGTCGACAGTGTCTTCAGATACTTTAGCACAAAATCATTTAACTTTAACTCAAACAAATTCTGGAATTTCAATGCAATCTAATAATGGTAACTATATGTGTAATAGTTCAGGAAATCCTCTATTAACAAGTCAAGAAAATTTCTTTGTTTTTGAAAATGGTAAAGAGGCTGGGAAATACCGTGTAAAAACAACTGGTGGAAGATATTATGTCTACAACACTTCAGGACCAAAAATGGATGCGATGAGTGCTTATGATGCATCTAGAGATGGAACTGATTTAGATTATGATTTTATGTTATTTGAAAAAACTGAGACAGTTAATTTTGATAGTTTAATTCCTGGATATGCTCAAGTCACAAATTTAGATAGTATTTCTAGTGATAAGCAATACATTCTTGTATATATTAAAGAACAAAATTTAGGAAATAGTATTTATGTTGTTAATGTTTCAGGAAGTATTTCAAATACAAATAATCTTAGAAAAGTAGTAAGCGGTACTAAGAGAGTACAATTTACAGCTTTAGATTTTGGTAAAGAAACTGTAACAATTAATGGTAATACTTTAAATTTCTATGTAGTGGCTAACTTAGCATCAAATAAAGTTGTAACTGCACATTGGTCAAGTGATGATAGTGCTTGTAATGTTTCTTCTGGACATTATGCAGCTAAAGCAACAGATGGAACTATAAATACTGATAATTATATCGATTTTGGTGTAGATAACAATACAAATGGAAGTTATGTGCAATTAGATTTAGGTCAAACTTCATTAATTAAAAAAATCAATTTATATCGTTATTGGAAAGATGGAAGAACTTATAGAAATACTGTTATTGCAGTATCGAATGATCCACAGTTTCATAATTATAAAATTATTCATAATACCGACACAGGTAATATTCATGGATTAGGTGCTGGAACTGGTGCAACATATGCAGAAAGTTCTGCAGGTAAATCATTTGTCTTCGATGAAACAACTGCAAGATATGTTCGTGTTTATATGAATGGTCAAAGTGATTCAAAAACAACAAATCATATTGTTGAATTACAAGTATTTGGATATGAAGTAACACCTGAAGAAATTGTTACTGATTCAGTAGTGAATACTAAAAATGATACATATGCAGGAAATTATTTATTTGAAGGATATTATTCTGATGAAACTTGTGAAACAGTTAAGACAAAAGATGAATACTTAGCTAATGATGAATATGTAGCCAAATACGTAAATCCAAATGTCTTAACTGTAAAAGGACAAACTAAACGTGAAGCAGATGGGACATATACAATTCGTTTTGTATCATCAGTAGCATCTTTAAATTTAGAAGAAGTTGGTTTTGAAATTAGCAAAAATAATGGAAATGCAAAAACAATTTCTACTACAAAAGTTTATAATCAAATTATAGAAACAATTAGTAATACACCACTATTTACTAATCCTTCACAAGTATTTAACAATACTGAATCACAACATTTCTTTGTTGCGAAAGTTAAAGGAATCAAAGAATTGAATGCAAATGATACAATTACGATTACACCATTTTGGATTCCTCATGGAAGCGATAAAAAAGTAAAAGGGACAACAAGAACTGAAACATTAAAAACATTTATGGATGCAGCACCTTCAATTATACAAGAGTAAAACAAACTAGATATGTGTAACAACATATCTGGTTTTTTTAGATACTTTAATTTAAACGGGGGTCAAGGCTGATTTGCCTTTAATTCCTTGGGGTTTAGGTATTAAGAATAAGGTAGAATTTTATCGGTATTGTACCGATAGAATTCTACCTTTTTTAATGCCAGATCAATCTTAAATTTAG
>JAZLDV010000118.1:0-8758 GCA_045614925.1 Coprobacillaceae bacterium
CAGATCACATTGAACAAGTATATATAAATCATTATTATAATCAAATACTATACATCTGACATAAATATCATCATGTATTTCATTTGCTATTCTTACTCCTTCATATCCTCCCAATCTAATAGGAAGTGAAGGAGTAATACATTGTTTGTTAAATCCAATTAACATAATTTCACCTTCTTATATATATTCTAACAAAAAAGAAAGTTTATATAAATTATATTATTGTGTTATAATAAAATAAGAATAAATGATAAGGGGTATAGAATATGAATGAAGTAAAATTAAATGTAAAAGATCTTATTAATAAAGCGGCTGAAGTTTTAGTGAAAGATGAAGCATTAAAGAAACAATTCCAAAATGAACCAGTAAAAGCATTAGAAAAAATCTTAAAAATTGATCTTCCTGATGAATTATTAGAACCATTAATTGATGGAGTAAAATTAAAAATTACTGCAGATAAATTAGGAGATGCAGCAAATTTATTAAAAAAATTCTTTTAAAATAACAAAGGGATTGATTCGTTTCAATCCCTTTATAATTATTATCTATATTCATTAATATATTGAATTATTTTTTTCTTATAATTATCTAAAGTATTTTTCTTATTATTTTGTCTAGATTTAGTAATCTCATGCATTCCAACATTACCACCACATACTTCATAAACAGTTTCATGAGTTATTTCGTGAGTACGTTCCTTAAGATATAATAGATATCGTGAATTCTTTTTAAAAGAAGCAAACATATCGGTTTCTCTTATGATTATAATAGAATCATCTAAATCTTTTTCTTTGTATAAAACTTCATCGATATTAAAATGAATTTCATTCATTTTAATAGGCGTAACTAAATAAGGATCATCAACTAGTGAAACTTTACCTACTACAATATAATCTGCTTTTTTCATGCAATCCTCATCATTTAAATATTCATCACTTAATTTTACATGATTATTATCTATTACAGGAGAAATATAGTCTTCTAAAGTAAAACAGTATAAACCAATTGCAGCAATAATACCAGCAAGTATAATAAGTATTCTTTTTTTCATAGTACATCACCTTATTTCCATATTTTTTTTATAACCAGCAATATCACCTATATATAAGCCACTTGAACCTTTTAATCCATATGTTCTCATTAACTCATAATCACATGTTACATGCCCTAACCCTAATAGATGGCCTATTTCATGTGCTACAACCTCTTCTCTTTGTGTATCATTTGAAACAGCATTATCATTTAACCTTACATAGTTGCTTGTAACACATGATCCCATCCAAGTTTTTGTGTTAAATTGATTTGTACTTTCGAATTCAACGGTGCCAGAAGCGCTGATAGTAATAGAAGCTCCTTGTGCGTTCCATTTTTTTACAGCATTTGTTATAGCTTTATTCCAATCAGAATTACCCTCCTTTGAATATCTGATTGAAAATTTATTGCTCGATCTTTTTACGTTATTAGATATTACATAATGGCCTAAATGCATATCATCAGACGAGATTTTACTGTTTGCTAAAAGGGTATCTGCACTAAAAAGTAAAGAAAGTGTAATAAAACAAGACAAAAGAAATGTAAAGAAACATTTTAAAATTTTCATATTTTTCTCCTTAGGTAAAATTTGATGTTACTATTTAATAACATTATATTTAACTGATAGTAAAAAGTCAATATTCATATTAGCATCCACCATTAGCATTTAAGATTCACTTAGCATTTAAGGTTTACTAAATTTTAATTGGATTTGAAAAAATAAAGATTGTATACAATTTGTAAAATAACGAAAATATTTAGGATTTTCTTATTGAATGTCACTATTGATTGTGCTATATTACTTTTGGTTAAAATATAGAAAGAAGGGTTATATATGAGTGAAGTAAAAGGTGGATGGCGTACTAATAAATGGTGTAGAGCTGCAATCCCAGCATTATTATTACACTGTAGTATTGGTACTGTTTATTGTTGGTCAATTTTCAGTCAAGAAATTGCTGATTATATTGGTCATTCAAAAAGCGCAACTGAATGGGCATTCAGTTTTGCAATTTTCTTCTTAGGAATGTCAGCAGCATTCTTAGGGAATGTCGTAGAAAAAGATATTCATAAGTCATCATTAATTGCTGCTGTTTGTTTTGCAGCTGGGATGGCTGGTACTGGTGGATTTATCTATTATGGTGGAATGAATCCAGGAAGTATTGTTGCATTAGTTGGTATTTATTTATGTTATGGATTAATTATGGGTATTGGTTTAGGAACTGGATATTTATCTCCTGTAAAAACTTTAATGTTATGGTTTGCAGATCGTAAAGGTTTAGCTACAGGTTTAGCTGTTGCAGGATTTGGTGCTGCAAAAGCTATCGCTTCTCCTATTATGCAATGGATGTTAGCTAACTTAGGTGAAGGTGGAATTTATAAAATGTTCATTATCTTAGCTGCAGTTTATTTTGTAATGATGTTTATTGGACATTTATTATTAAAGAAACCTGATGGATGGCATGAACCTGCAAAAACTGAAAAAGGTTCAGGGATTATGGAAGCAATTAAATCTAAAGCTATTACAAATTATATTGGTATCTGGTTAATGTTCTATATTAATATTACTTGTGGTTTAGCTTTATTATCTCAAGAAAAAGCAATCGTTAAATGTATTGGTTTAGCTTCAGTTGTTGGTATTGTTTCAACAGTATCAGCTATCTTCAATGCTGGAGGACGTTTAGGATTCTCTACTATTGCAGATAAAATGAAAGATAGAAATACAGTATTTAAATTAATCTTTATTGTATCAATTGCTTTAACTGCTTTAACAATTGTAACTGGTGGTATTGCAAATGGTGCTAATAATACATTAGCTGCTATCTTAGTATTAGTATTAATTATGTTTGTTAATGCTGGATATGGTGGAGGATTCTCAAATATTCCTACATTATTAGCAGATCATTATGGTATGAGTTCTATTAGTACTTTACATGGTATTACTTTATCTGCATGGGCATTTGCTGGTTTAACTGGAAATCAGTTAGCAACATGGATTGTTAATAACTTTGGTGAATGGGTAGAAGTTGGAGGAAATTTAGTAAATCCAACTGGATATCAAACAGTATTATATGTAACAATCGTATTATATATTGTTGCTTTAGTAATGAGTATGTTCTTTGTACAAAAATCAGAAAACAGCGGAGAAGTTGACGCACATTAATATAAAAATTACGGGATGTGATTTATCACATCTCTTTTTTTATTTTATGCTATAATTAAATAGACAGGAAAGGAGAAATAAACTATGAGAAAATTATTGTGTTTTATGCTTGCTTTATTTATGTGTTTTCCTGCTATAAACACAGATGTGCATGCATTAGAAGATCAGATTATTATTGATGTCACTGATTATGGTGCTGACCCATTAGGTGTCAATGATAGTACTGAAGCGATCTATGAAGCATTAGAAGCAGCAAGAGAAATGGGAGAAGACGGTAAAGCTGTAACTGTTAATTTCCCTAAAGGTGAATATCATATTTATAAAGATACAGCACAACAAAGAGAATATCATACTTCGAATACAAACAGTATTCAAAACCCTACAAAATATATTGGTATTCTAATTGAAAATCAACAAAATTTAACAATTGAAGGAAATGGATCTTTATTTATGATGCATGGGAATATGATGGCATTAGCTGTAGCATATTCTAAAAACATCACATTAAGAAACTTTTCATGGGATTTTGAAGTTCCTACTGTTACAGAAATGACAGTTATGGATGTTACAAATACATATACGGACTATTATATCCCATCATGCTTCCCTTATACAATTTCAGGGAACTCTATTGTATGGTCTAGTGATCTTAGCCCATATACTAATCAGCCATATTGGACTGGTAGAAATCATGACGTAGATGGTCATGGAAGTTATGGTGTTGTTGGATATCATCCAGCAGATGAAATGAGTCGTAACTATTATACTAGTGATGGACCTTTAAGCAATGTCAGCAGAATTGAAAAATTAAGTGATAATGAAGTCAGAGTTTATTATTCATCACGTAGTGCAACACAAAGAACAAATCAGCAAAAAGGTGTTATTTTTGAGATGTGTTCAAATCAGCATAGACAAACAGCTGGTGCATTCACTTATGAAAGTGAAAATGTATTAAGTGAACAAGTTAATGTTCATTTTATGCATGGATTTGGATGGTTAATCCAAATGAGTAAAAATGTATATTATAAAAAATGTAACTTCTTGCCAAGAGAAAACTCTGGACATGTGACAGTAAGTTTTGCAGATGGTATTCATGCATCTGGTGCAGCAGGAGAAATTGTTATTGAAGATACAAACTTTGCCAATACACATGATGATCCAATCAACATTCATGGAACATTTACACGTGTACAAGCATTAGATAGTACAAATAATAGATTAACTTTAAAATATATCCATACTCAACAAGGTGGATTCCCTCAATATCATGTTGGAGATAAAGTTCAATTCTTTACAAGAGATACTTTAGAATCTAGCGATAAAGAAGCAGTTTATACAGTAAAAAATATTATTCAGGATACATATGAAAGTTCTGATTTAAGAACTATGATTGTAGAATTCGAAGAAACATTACCATCTTATTTAACTCAAAAGATTGGTAGTGAACCTAAATATGTTGCTGAAAACATTACTTATGCTCCAAGTGTAACAGTTAAAGGATGTACATTTAGAAATGTACCTACAAGAGGTATCCTTTGTACAACAAGAAATAAAGTAAATATAGAAAATAATATTTTCTATAATATGTCAATGGCAACAATCTTCTTATCTAATGACTCAGATGAATGGTATGAATCTGGGCCTATCCGTGATATGAATATCAAAGGAAATATTTTCTATATTAAAGATATTGGAAGAACTGCATGGACATATGCATCTGCAATCTATGTTCATCCTGTAACTAAAGGTGGAGGATTACCTGATGCATCAAATCCAATTCATAAAAATATTACAATTGAAGACAATACTTTCTATATGGATTTAGATACTGTAGTTAAAGCAGAAAGTGTAGAAAACTTAACATTTAGAAACAACAAAGTATTTAGATTAAATCCAGAAGTTAATGTATCTATTGATGCACCTAAAACTTCTATTAATGTAAATGAATCATTTACATTAAATACACATAAATCAGGAAATACAAACAATGGAACTATTGATAACATCTTTAATTTTACTAAATGTAAAAATGTATTAATTGAAGGTAATACATATGATGATGGTTTAAAATTATATGCTGTAAGTGATCAGGCAACTATTAATAATGGATTAACTGTTAAAGATAAAGATATTAAAGTTGTAAACAATGAAGGTCAAGCAGTAAGTGAACCTGTAAGAAATATCCAATATGCATCAATGAATCCAGATATCGTATCTATTGATGATAAAGGAACAGTGAAAGGATTAAAAGCAGGTAAAGCAGAAGTATTTGCTTACTATAAATGGAATGATACAATTATTCAATCTAATATAGTTGAAATAACTGTAGCTTCTAATGGAAGTACATCTGTAAATGATATTGAAATTCAATGTAATAATGAAGCAGTAAAAGATTATGTAACATTAGATATGAATGAAAACAATACATTAACGTTTAAAGAAAAGAATAATTTAAATGTTCAATGGAATGTTAGTGATTTTAAAACATCAGGAACAACTGATATAGCATCAGTTGATGCTAATGGAACATTAACTGGACATAAAGAAGGTATTGTATGGTTATCAGCAAGTTTAAATGATACAAGTACACGTATTCCAGTTGTTGTTTATGGTAATGGAAGTTATGGGTTAAATGAGTCATTCTCTGTTATTAGAGAAGATAAAGCTAACTATACAGTAAGTAAAGATCGTTTAGAAATTAAATCTCAAGCTGGAGATTTATGGCAATGGGATAATAATCTTAAGAACTTATTCTTATATGATTTACCTAATCCGTATGGTGTAAGAACTATTGTTAAAGTTGAAAACTTACCAGTAAGAGAAAGTGGTAAATGGGATACAGTTTCATTTATCTTATATAATGGTGATGATGACTATTATACTATTGGTAAAAAATCGCATTATGATGGTTTTGCAACTGTAAAAGAAAGAGCACAAACTGCAACTGAAGCTGGTGGAGACTCAGCATATAATTCTACAACAACTGCATATTTAGGTATATGTAGAACGCCTTCAAGAATTACTTTAGATTATAGTTTTGATGGTGTGACTTGGCATAGAGCAGGATCTTATATTGATAATGATTTTGGTGAGTGCAAAATTGGCTTTGGAACTTGGGGTAATCCAAGAAATGCAATCTTTAGTGAATTTAAAGTAGGTGATGTTTCTACATCATATGAAGATTTAATGAAACAAGATAGTATTGAATTTACTAATAGTGTAAATGATAGACCACTAGTAAGTAATATTGCTTTATCTGAAACAAATAGTGGTGTTAAAGTATCATATGATTATTCTGATAATGATAGTGAAGGACAATCATATATCGAATGGATGTATGAAGAAAATGGAAAACAAGTATCAGTGATTACTAATGAAAAAACATTAGATATCGCAGGTGTAAGTTCAATTAAAGTAAGAGTTTATCCTGTAGATGAACATGGTACACCGGGAAATCCTAGTGAAACTGTAAGTATGTCATTAGCTAGTGAAAATTCTTATGAAATTCATAGTATTAAAGTAAATGGTAATCAGGTCATTGAGAGAACTGGTCATAAAGATGTAACAGTTGATATTCCAGGTATCTTAAATAAAGTTGAATTATCATGGGTAAGTGTAAACAATACATTAGGTAATGTAGAAGTTTATAAAAATAATACAAAATTAGATACAAATAATAATAGTGTTATTGTTGATGTAGAAGATAATGATGTATTAAAAGTTAAAAAAGGTGATTATGAATATACTGTAACTATTCATACAATTAAGTCAAATAATACGGATGTAAATTCTATTAAAGTAGATTCATATGTATATGAAATTAATAGTAGTGGAGCACATTACTTTGATTCTAAACAATTAAGTAATAAAGGTATTATTGAAATTGATGCATCAAGTGATGTGAAAGATATTGTTGTGACAATGGGTCATGATAGAAAAGAATTAGAAGTAACTAAAGAAGGAAATGTATATAAAGTAGAATATGCATTTGTAAGTGGATTAAATCCAATTTATGTAACTGCAGTTGCTCAAGATGATGTGACTACAACACAATATATGATGTTTACAACATATGTTGCTGATGTAGACTTAACTGTTGATAGCATTGTAGTTAATGATAAAGAATTAAAAGACTTTAGTAGTGATCAATATACATATAATTGTGAAGTTAATGCTGATACACTTAAAGTTAAAGTGAATACTTCTGATCATGAAATTACTTATTCACTAAATAATGAAATTAAAGCAGGAAAAGAAGTTGTATTTAATGATTTAAAAGATGGTGAAAATGTATTAAAAATTGTAGTAAAATCTAAAGAAACTTCTTCTAAAGTGATTTATACAATTAATATCATGAAACCATATGATACAAATACAAACATTGGTGAAATATTATTAAATGATATTGATATCACTAAAGCATTTACTGATGGATATACAAAACAATATGTTGCATCAGATACAATCAAATTAGCAGTTCAACCTCAAGATCCAAGAGCAACTGTAACTATTAAATTAGGAAATGAAACAATCACTTCTTCAACATTTAAAGCTTACAAAAACTTAAATGATGTAAGAGTTGTTGTAACAGCTGCGGATGGTAAAACAAAAGCAGAATATGTAGTTGATTTAGAAAAAGCAGTATTCTTATCAGATATGCCTTGGTCTAAAGATGTTCAAGGATACTTTAAAAACTGGAGAGATGTATCAGGTGATAATGGAGAACAATCAATTGCAGTTTATGTAGATGGACAACCACAAACATTTAATAAAGGTGTTGGTGCTCATGCGAACTCTACAATTGAAGTAGACTTAACAAATAAAGGATTAACACAGTTTGTTGCTTATGCAGGTGTTAATGCAAATCAGCAAGCAGGTGGAGATGTAATATTTAAAGTTTATGTAGATGATCAGCTTGTTGGTGAAAGCAATCAGTTATGTAAACAAAATGCTAAACTATTTGAAGTTGATTTAACTAATGCATCAAAAATTAGATTAGAAGTAGACAAAAATGGTTTAGACTCATATGACCATGGAACATGGGCAGATGCTAAATTCTTAGGTGAATTTAATGATACTTATACTAATTACACTGTTGAATTAGATCAAAATGAAGTAGAAGTATTTGTAGGAGAAACAGTACAATTAAATGCGACTGCTTATCCAGAAGATACAATGACTTGGTCTTCTTCAAATGAAAAAGTAGCAACTGTAAAAGATGGTGTTGTCACTGCAGTATCTGTAGGTACTGCTACTATCAAAGTAACAACATCAAAAGGTAAAACAGTAACTTGCAACGTAACAGTTAAAGAAAAAGCTGTACCTTCTATTAACGGTTGGGAAAAATTTGATGGAAAATGGTACTTCTATGTTGAAGATGTAGCTCAAACTGGTTGGGTTAAAGATGCTGGAAAATGGTACTTCATGGATACTGAAGGTGCTATGCAAACTGGTTGGGTAAAAGACAACAACAAATGGTATTACTTAAATACTCATATGATGACTGGTTGGCAAAAAGTAGACGGTCAATGGTATTACTTAAATAGCCATATGATCACTGGATGG
>JAZLDV010000119.1:0-39574 GCA_045614925.1 Coprobacillaceae bacterium
CATTAAGGTAGCTATAAGCTACCTTTTTTATTGTATACAATTTTATAAAATGTTTCACGTGAAACAAAAAAAGAAGTAACAACGTTACTTCTTATGATATTCATTATAAACAATATTCTTACTTACGCCTCTAATTTTAGCAACTTCTTTAATTGCATCTTTAGTAGACATTCCATTATCAATCATCTCATTGACATGTTCTTCAATTGATTGTTCAAATACAACTTCTACAATTTCTTCTTTACATCCTTCAACTACAAGAACCATTTCACCCTTCATATCATCTACAACTTCAAGAATTTCTTCAATTGTTCCTCTGTTGATTTCTTCATGTCTTTTTGTAATTTCTCTACATAAAGCAATATTTCTATTTCCAAAAATATCTAACATTAAAGATAAAGTCTTTTTAATTCTATGAGGTGCTTCATAAAATACAATTGTCTCTTTATAATTCTTTAGACTATCCAATTCTTTTTTCTTTTTCTTATCAGCATGATCTAAGAATCCATAAAACATAAACGGCTGTGGGGCAATCCCTGAAACAATTAATGCATTTAAACATGCATTCGCACCAGAAATAGGAACAACATTAAAACCTGCTTCAATAACTGCTAAAACAAGTTCATATCCAGGATCACTAATAGCTGGATATCCTGCATCACTTACTAAAGCAATGTTTTGCCCTTCCTTTAAAAGACTAATAATCTTTGGAGTTGATGTTTCAATATTGTATTGATGATGAGAAATTAATTTCTTATTAATATTAAAATGATTTAATAATTTAACTGTATTTCTTGTATCTTCAGCTGCAATACAATCAACACTATTTAAAACTTCTACAGCTCTATATGTCATTTCATTTAAATTTCCAATAGGTGTTGCAACTAAAAATAAAGTAGCTAAATTATTATCAAAACTCTTTTGTCTATTCATCGTCATTTTCTCCAAACATAACTCTTACTTCTTTAGAATAATCTCCATTTTCTTCATGAGCATATAAAGGAGCTTCAATCTTAATACCATGATTTCCTTTATAAATACCTTCAATAAGGAATATATTAGATTCCTTTCCTACTTTTGGATAAACAAATCTAATACGTTTAGGTTCGATTTCATATTTTTGCATACAGTTTATAATCTCAATCATACGATCAGGTCTATGAACCATTGCAAATCTACCTTTGTTATCTAGTATCTTAGCAGCAGAAGAAATAATACCTTCTAAATCAATTTTAATTTCATGTCTTGCTATTTGCAGATATTCATTTTCATTTAAATTACTTTTTTCCCCTACTTTAAAAAATGGAGGATTACAAACAACAAGTTTAACTTTCTTTTGTTCTTTAACAAATTCTTTTATATCATTATGTACGATTTCAATCTGATTATCCAATTCATTTAATGATACATTCTTTTTTGCTATCTCAACAGCTTCTTCTTGGATTTCAACACCAATAATATGTTTATCAGTTCTTCTTGAAAGAAGCAAAGGAATTGCAGCATTATTTGTACCAAAATCAATAATACAATCTAAATCTTTATTTATCGTACAAAAGTTAGCCAATAAAACAGTATCCAAAGAAAAGTTAAACATATCTTTTCTTTGGATAATTTTCATATTCTTATGAGATAATAAATAATTAGTTACTTCTTGGTTCATCTTTTTTCTCTTTTGGAGGTAATAAGTGAATCTCTTCTAAAGGAACGAAAGAAACGTTTCCATCACTTTCAACTTTAACTAAATCACTAATAATATTTAATCCTGTTACTTTGGCTATCTTGTTTTCGTATTTTACTTTAGAACCAATTTTAGGGAATCTTTGTTTTTCTTTAGTATAAATTTCATCTTCAAATTTTAAACAGCATAATAATCTTCCACATGCTCCTGAGATTTTATCAATATTAATAGCTAACATCTGATTTTTAGCCATATTAATAGATACTCCATCAAATTCACCTAAGAAAGATGAACAGCATAATGGTAAACCACAAGTTCCTAAACCACCTGTAATTTTTGATTTATCTCTAGGACCAATTTGTCTTAACTCAATACGACATTTAAATATCCCTGCTAATTCTTTTAACAATTCTCTAAAGTCTACTCTACTTTCAGATGTATACATAAAGATAACTTTTGATGCATCTAATGTATATTCGCAATTAACTAAATGCATATCTAAATCAAATTGTTTAACAATATCTTTACATATTTCTAATGATTTTTCTGCTTTTGTTTTATTAAACAAATGAACATCTATATCTGCTCTATTTGCTTTTCTTTTAATTCTTTTAAGTTCAGTATCTAAATTAAATTCAGATAAATCTTTTAATTCAGATATCAATTCTCCAAGTTCTAACCCTCTTACAGTTTCAACAACAACTTTATCGCCTTTATGAAGATCTAAATCTGTAGAGAAGTAATAAGATTTACCAACATTGTTAAATCTTATCAATGCTAATTTTTCTTCCATACAATCTTCCTTTCTTTTATAAATTATACATCATACTATCCATAAGTAATGCAACATTTGCATTACTTGTTAGTAAATATTCTGTTTCTAATATCAAATTAATTCTTTTTAATATATTATCAGGTTCATCTTCTATTCTTTCAAACAAACTTTTGTATGTTGGATATGTAAGATCCATAGAATGTTTCACGTGAAACAAATCTTTTAATCCTAGAACCAACATATTCAAGAATAACTGGATTTCATGTTTTTCTTTAAAATCTTTTAATAGATGTGTTTGAACATTAATAATAAGGTTTGCTCTATGAAAATAAAGATCTTCAATAAAGTGATAAACTTCTAATTTTAATTTTTCAAACATATCTCCTTCTAAAAGTTTTTTACAATCATCTATATTATTAAACAATTCAGCTAATATATTCACATCATCATTTGAAATATTTAATTGTAATAACTCTTCTTTTATTCTTTTCTTTGATTGAGGTAATAATTGAATAACCTGACATCTAGATTGAATCGTTGGCAATACTCTATTAATATTCTGAGTCGTAAATATAGCATAAACACCTTCAATAGGTTCTTCTAAGAACTTTAATAAACTATTCATCGCTTCAAATCTAGCATTTTCAATATTTTCTAATAAATATATTTTAGACTTACCTTCTAATGCAGATTTAGAAAAAGTATTCTGAATATATTCAATATCTCCTTTTTTAATCAGATCATCTTTTCCACTTATATAAATAAGATCTGAATACTGATGCTCATCTATTCTTCTGCAATCATTACATTTATCACAGCATAATAAGTCTTCATCACATAGAATAGATTTCGCAATAAAATGAGCTGCTTCATAATTATTATCACCAACAAGCAAAAATGCATGCGGTATTTTATTGTTTTTAAAACTTTGAGTTAAAATCTGATAAAATATAGGCTGATCTTGTTTTAAGATATGTTTATCTATCATAAAACTTCCTTAATTTTATCAATAACCTGAGATAGAACTTCTTCAATACTTAAACTCGCATCAACCTTTACAATTCTATCTTTAAACTTATCACAGATAGCTAAATATCCATTATATACATCATTATGGAATTCAATCTTCTCTAAGTCTAATCTATTAACTTCTCTATCTTTGTTAGCATAAACTCTTTGTAATCCAAGTTCTGGTTTAATATCAAAGAAAATAGTACGAACAGGTAATATATTTTCAGTAGCAAATAAATTCATATTATAAACTTCTTCAATACCTAGTTTTCTAGCAATCCCTTGATAAACCATTGAACTATCAACAAATCTATCACAAATAATAATCTTTCCTTCATTTAAAGCAGGAATAACTTTTTCTACTAAATGCTGTCTTCTACTTGCAGCATATAATAAAGCTTCAGTCTTTGGATCCATATTTGTGTTATGAACATCAACAATAATATTTCTAATATTTTCAGCAATAGAGACACCACCAGGTTCTCTAGTTAAAACAACATTATATCCTTCGTTTTCTAATCTTTCTTTAACTAAGGCAGCAATTGTTGTTTTTCCACTACCTTCTCCACCTTCAAAAGAAATAAAAATACCAGACATAAAAACACCCCATTTCTATATTATTATATAAGAAAATCAAGAAGATATAAAGTATAAATTTTTATTGATAAAATCATACAAAATAAAAGAATCCCTCTATTGAGAGATTCTATAATTTTGTTCTTCCTTCTAAAGATTTTAATAAAGTTAATTCATCTGCATAATCCAGATTACTTCCTATAGGTAAACCATTAGCAATACGTGAAGCTGGAATATTATTTTTAGCTAATAATCTAGCTAAAAATAAAGCAGTTGTTTCTCCTTCACGTGTTGGATTTGTAGCAATAATTACTTCTTTCGTATTTTCATCAACTCTATCAAATAAAGTTGCGATATTTAAATCATCGATCGTTTTCCCATCCATAATAGACATCGTTCCATGTAATACATGATATAATCCCTTATATTCTTTAAGTTTTTCCATTGCAAAAACATCTTTAGGTGATTCAACAACACAAATTGTAGAATGATCTCTAGTTTTATCTTTACAGATATCACAAATTTCATCATCACAAATATGTCCACATGTTTTACAAAAATGAATATTTGATTTAAAATCTAACAATGCTTTAGCAAAACGTTCTACCTGTTTTTCATCCATTGAAAGAACATGATAAACATTTCTTTCAGCACCTTTTGTACCGATACCAGGAAGCAATTTAAAGCAATCTGCTAGTTCTTCGAAACTTTTTGGATATTCCATTAAAAGAATGATGATACATCAACACCATTAGTTAGTTTGTCTAATGTATCTTCCCTTTCTTTATTAACATCTTTAACAGCTTGATTTAAAGTAGCCATTAATAATGCTTCTAAATCATCTTTATTGTCTTGACCTAATAATGAAGAATCAATATGTAAATCAATTAACTCTAAATTTCCTTTCATAACACCTTTAATTAAATCTCCTTGTGATACAAAAGGATATTCTTTTTCATCTAATAATTTCTTTTGTTTATTAACTTTATTTTGCATTTGTTGTGCTTGTCTTACTAATTGATTAAAATTCATTTTTTACTTCTCCTTAAACTCAACTAAATCTTCTCCAAATAACTCAATCGCAAACTTTTGTGCTTCAGTATATGTTTCAGCATTTAAATCATAACAATCAATATGCTTTAAAGTTAACTCATGAGCCATAGGTAACATATTTTTCTTTTTTAAATCAATAAAATGATTTCTCATATCTTGCCATTGATTTGCTTCAATCGCAATAAATCTATATTCTTCACCTAATATTTCTTTTAGGAAAGAAGATAGTAATTTATAATTTTTATAATAATTAACTGCATTTACAGAAGGCATATGTTCAAAAGAAATAATCACTCCACCTTTACAAGCAGCAACTGGTGACCCATCACATAACATTCCAGCACTTTTAGCCATATTTAAATTAGATAAATATCTTCTAATAATTGGCCATCTTTCCTGAATTGAAATTAATATTTCTTTTCTGGCTTGAACAAGTATATTTAAGATATCATCTTTATCAACTTGTACTACAGATGATCCAGTAGTCACGACTTCTTGTTTTTCTTCAAAATCAAACTGAGGAATTTCTTCATGTTCCTGAATATCAGAATAATCCTCATTTATGATTTCATTTACATCATCTTGAACATCTTCTACCTCTACTACTTCATCTTTTACTTCTATTAAAGTTTCTTCGTGTTTTTCTTCTACAACTACTTCTATAGGTTTTACTTCTTTCTTTTCAACGTAAATAACCTTTTCTTCTGTAGATTGATGACACATCTTTAAAACAGCGATTTCAAAATAAATAGATGGATTAATAACTTTAGAATACTTTTCAGTAGCATCCATCAATATATCAATAAATGCAAATGCTTCTTCACTCGAAATATAAGGAACTATCATATCTAAATAATATTGTGATAAAACAAATAATATAGAAGTTTCCTGAGTATTTCTATATATAACTACATCTTTTAATATATCAACAAGATCAATAGTTAATCTCTTAATATCAATCCCATTCATTTTCATTTCTTCTAATACAGTTAAAGCTTTTTTCATATCTTTAGATAAAATAATCTTAATAAAATCAATCTTATTTTCTAAAGATACAATCCCATATATATGATTAACATCTTTTACACTCAAATGCTTATCATTAAAAGCCAGACATTGTTCTAATATAGATAAAGCATCTCTCATACCACCATCTGCTAATTTAGCAATTAATTCTAATGCCTCATCATCACATACATATTTTTCTTCTTTAATAATTGTTTTCATTCTATTAACAATATCATTAAGACTTAATTTACTAAAATCAAATCTTTGACATCTAGAAATAATTGTTGGAAGAATTTTATGTGGTTCAGTTGTTGCTAGAATAAAAACAACATGTGCTGGCGGTTCTTCTAATGTTTTAAGCAATGCATTAAATGCACCACTAGACATCATATGAACCTCATCAATAATATAAACTTTATATTGTCCTTGAGATGGAGAATACTTAACTTTTTCAATCAGGCTTCTCACTTCTTCAACACCATTATTACTAGCAGCATCTATTTCAATAACATCTGGATGATTATTTTGAGTAATTAACTGGCAATTTTCGCATTCATCACAAGGCTTATTTTCATGAGAACAATTTAAAGCTTTCGCTAACAATTTAGCTACAGTCGTTTTCCCTGTTCCCCTTGGTCCACAAAATAAATAAGCATGCGCAATTTTCTTTTCTTCTACTGCATGTCTTAAAGTTTTAATAATATGTTCCTGACCAGCAACATCATTAAACTTTTGCGGTCTATAAACACGATATAATGTCTTATATGCCATAACTCTCACCTCATTTATTAATTATATCATAAAAGGATACCTAAAAGGTATCCCTATTCTTATTTCTTTTACTTTTAAAATAATCAGATATTAGCTTAGAACATTCATCTCCATAAATACCACTTACAACTTCTGGCCTATGATTGAAATCAACTTCATTTATATAATAAGATAAACCATTCCATCTATTTACACTTGCACCAAAAACTACTTTTTTTAAACGACTTTGTATAATTGCTCCACTACACATAATACAAGGTTCTAAAGTACTATAAAGTACACAATCATCTAAATGCCATGTCCCAAGTTTTTGACATGCATTCCTAATCGCAAGTATTTCAGCATGAGCAGTTACATCCTGTTGTAATTCTTTTTGATTAAATGCACTAGAAATAATTTCACCATCTTTAACAATAATTGCTCCAATAGGAACATCATCATTTTCTAATGCTTTTAAAGCCTCTTTATAAGCAAGACACATATACTCTAAATCACTCATATCTATCCTCCTAAATAAAAGGCCATTACACATAAACGGTACTTCTTAATGCTGCTACCTTCCGGTCCTGACATGGTTCAAAGCCGCCTATTGTAATGGCAAGAAATATTATAACATAATTATAAAACTATTCAAGTATAATTTTTCTAAACATTTTCATTACCAAAGAAAAAACCAAATTATATCGATTTATTCAATATAATTTGGTTTAGTTTTATTTAACTGTAATTTTTTCTTTTCCACCCATATATGGTCTTAAAGCAACAGGAATATTAATTGATCCATCTTCATTGTAGTTATTTTCAATAAATGCAATTAAAGCTCTTGTACTTGCTAAAACTGTATTATTTAAAGTTGCTACATAATATGTACCTCTTTCACCTTTTGTTCTGATACCTAAACGTCTTGCTTGAGCATCACCTAAAGTTGAACATGAACCAACTTCGAAATATTTCTTTTGTCTTGGAGACCAAGCTTCTACGTCACAAGATTTAACTTTTAAGTCTGCTAAGTCACCACTACAACATTCTAATGTTCTTACAGGAATATCTAAATTTCTGAATAATTCTACAGTATATGACCACATTTTGTCATACCATTCCATAGCTTCTTCAGGTTTACATAATACAACCATTTCTTGTTTTTCAAATTGGTGTACACGATAAATTCCTCTTTCTTCAATACCATGAGCTCCTACTTCTTTTCTAAAACATGGAGAATAAGAAGTCATAGTAATTGGTAAAGATTCTTCTTTAACAATCTGATCTTTAAATTTACCAATCATAGAGTGTTCACTTGTACCGATTAAGTATAAATCTTCACCTTCAATTTTATACATCATAGCATCCATTTCAGCAAAAGACATAACACCAGTTACAACATCACTTCTAATCATGAATGGAGGAATACAATAAGTAAATCCTTTATCAATCATAAAGTCTCTTGCATAAGTAATCATTGCTGAAGATAAACGAGCAATATCACCCATTAAATAATAGAATCCATTACCTGAAGTTCTACCAGATGCATCTTTATCTAAACCATCAAAACTTCCAATAATATCAGCATGATATGGAATTTCATATTCAGGAACAAATGGTTCACCATATTTTTGAATTTCCACGTTTTCACTATCATCTTTTCCTACTGGTACACTATCATCAATAAAGTTAGGAATTTTCATCATAACTTCTTTTAATCTAGGACCTAATTCTAATTCTTTTGCTTCTAATTCTTTTAAAGTTTCAGCAGCTTCATTAACTTTTCTTTTATTTTCTTCTGCTAAATCTCTTTTTCCTTCACGCATAAATTGTCCAATTTCTTTAGATAATTTATTACGCATAGCTCTTAAATCACTTGCTTGAGTAACTACATCTCTGTATTGTTTATCTAACTCTACAGCTTCATCTACTAAATGTAAACGATCATGTTGGAATTTCTTTTCCATATTCGCTTTAACAGCTTCTGGATTTTCTCTTAAAATTGCAATATCAATCATCTTTTATAATCTCCTTTATATAAAAATAAAAACACCTATTACAAGGGACGAATAATTCGTGGTGCCACCCTATTTCATATCATAAGATATCTTTAATGAGATAACGGATCATCCGGGAGAGATTAACTCCTCTTATTGGTAGATTTCAATAATTTCCTATACTGATTCACACCATCCATCAGCTCTCTTGAATATTCCATTATCTACTTATCCAAATCATCGATTTAATATATAAATTATAACAAGTAACCTACAATAGTTCAACATAAAATTAAAAAAGGTACAGCTTTACACTGTAACCTTCTTCATTCCTTCTTTAATCATTGAGATTGCAGTATAAACAACAACCGCTACAACAATCCATCTTAATACTCCTAGTGGTAAAGACTTAACAAAATAAGCAGCTAAAATAACCCCTACAGTCCCAAATAATGTTGCTGCCATTGCTGCTTTACGATTATAGGCATTCTCTTTAATAAAAGTTACACCACACACTGGCATTAAAAATGCACAGCTCCCCATCATAATTGGAAAAGCAGCAGTTGGTGACATACCAAGCATTGCAACTAATGCCATACAAGGTGAATACAATCCTACACCAATCGTCATTAAAGCACCTAATAAGAAGTTCACACTTACTCCAATAACTAATAAAATACCTCTTAAAGTATATCCATTAGCATGTAAATCCATTAAACCTAAAGCAGATAATAACAAGAACACTGCAGTAATTAATAAAGCAAATCCCATACTTAACTGAATTTTCTTCTTATTCATTCTTGATACAAACTTAGCACCAATATAAGAACCAATAACAGAAGAAAAAATCATTAAGACTAAAGTTAATGTATCAACTTTTATAAGTTTAATAAATATTAATGCCTGTAATACAGTAGGAATAGCATTCCCTGCATTTAATGTTCCAGGTATAATACGATCATCTACCTGTTTAAAAAATCTATATAATGTCGTATGAGGTGCAAAAGCACCAATACCTAATACATCAAAAAACAAAGTAAAAAAAGCAAAAATACCAGTTTTTAAAAAAGAAGTCTCTTTCTCTAATTGATCTCTATGCATATAAATATCATAAACCATATATACTAAGTACATAAGTGTCATAATAAGCAAAGACCACCATAAAATATCCTTAATCATATAATCCCCTCCATTTTCAACAATTATACCAAACATAAAGCCCATATCTCAACAATAAAAAGAATGCATAAATCTACAAATTTCATCACTTATATATTATGATATAAAAAAGGAGGTTATCATAATGACATATTTTATATCATTTTTAGAAGGAATCATTACTTTTATTTCTCCATGTTTATTACCAATGTTACCTATCTATATATCTTATTTTTCTAATGGAAAATCATCACTAAAAAATACAATATTCAAATCTATAGCTTTTGTTTTAGGATTTACAACAATATTTATCCTATTAGGTGCATTTGCATCTTCTATAGGAGTTTTACTAAAACAATACAGATCAATAGTAAATATTATAACTGGCAGTATTGTGGTGATATTTGGTTTATCATTTCTAAATATTATACATATAAATATATTTAAAGGTATAAAACATGAAATGGATTTATCAAAGACAACATTATTATCATCATTTATTTTTGGAATTATCTTTTCTATAGGATGGAGTCCTTGTGTTGGTGCATTTTTAGGCTCTGCATTAATGTTAGCCTCTTCTAGCGATACAATTATACAGGGAATTCTAATGCTATTATGTTATTCTATGGGATTAGGTATACCATTTATACTAAGTGCAATTCTAATAGATAATCTAAAATCTACATTTTTATTTATAAAAAAACATTATGATATTATTAATAAAATAAGTGGAATGTTTTTAATTGTATTAGGAATATTTATGATGTTTGGAATACTTGAAAAAATTATGACGCTATTAAGCTAGGAGGTAATCATAATGAAAAAAAGAACTATATTAATAACTCTATTATTTATATTATTGATAGGAGGCTCATATCTAGCCTATAATCATTTATCTTCATCATATAATACAAATAATATAGATGAAAAAGAAAAAATAGAAATGTTAGATTTCACTGTTTATGATGAAACAGGTAAAGAATATAAACTATCAGACTTTAAAGGGAAGCCTATAGTATTAAACTTCTGGGCAAGCTGGTGTCCACCTTGTATAAGTGAAATGCCTCATTTCAATGAAACATATTTGAAATATAAAGATAAAATACATTTTCTTATGATTAATTCTACAGATGGTTCAAGAGAAACATTAGAAACAGCACAAGCATATCTAAAAGATAAAAATTATTCTTTTACTGTCTTATATGATACAAAACAATATGCATCATACACATATCAGGTATCTTCTTTACCTACAACATACTTCATTGATAAAGATGGATATCTAGTTGTTCATGCAAAAGGTGCAATAGATCAAGAAACATTAAATACAGGAATTAATTATATATATAAATAATAAAGAGGCTTTAACGCTAAAGATTGAAAATCTTTAAACGTTCAGCCTCTTTTATATTTATTCAGTTTCTTCGTTTAATTCATCAGTTTTTTCTACAACTTCTAAACTTGATACAGTTGATCCTTCTGCTACCTTAATCAAGCGAACACCTTGAGTATTTCTACCTGCAGTTTTAACTTGTTCCATAGGTAAACGAATCACAATACCAACACTTGTCATGATTAATAAATCTTCATCTCCATTAACTGCTCTTAAAGCAACTAACTTACCAGTTTTTTCAGTTGTGTTTAAAGTTTTAACACCTTTACCACCACGATGAGATTCTCTATAATCATCTAACTTAGACATCTTACCATAACCATTTTCACTAATAGTCATAATATATTGTCCTTCATAATCAGTTGTCATACCAATAACCTGACTACCATCAACATTAATACCTCTTACACCTGATGCAGTTCTTCCCATTGGTCTAACGTCATCATTATGGAATCTAATTAATTTTCCATTAGAAGCAGCAATAAAGATAACATTATCACCAGATACTAATTTAACTTGTACTAACTGATCATCATCTTTTAAGCTGATTGCTATTTTACCAGTCTGTCTGATATTTTTGAATTCTTCTATTGATGTCTTTTTAACTAAACCATTTTTAGTAACAAAGAATAAATATAAATCTTTATCAGTTTCTAATTTATCTTTAGCAATAGAAATCATAGATTTAACACATTCATCTTTATCTAAATTCAACAAATTAACAACAGGTAAACCTTTCGCTGTTCTACCAAACTCAGGAACATTATATCCTTTAATTCTGTAAATCTTACCAAAGTTCGTAAAGAATAATAAATCATCATGTGTACTCATCTTCATTAATGAATCAACAATATCATCTTCATTTGTTGCCATACCTTTAATACCTCTACCACCTCTATTTTGAGTTTTATAAGTATCTACAGGTATACGTTTAACATATCCATTAATAGTTAATGAAATAATAACATCTTCTTCAGGAATTAAATCTTCATCTTCTAAATCAAATGTTCCCTGAATAATTTCTGTTCTACGCTTATCAGCAAACTTATCTTTGATAACTAATAATTCTTCTTCAATAATACTTAAAATTCGTTCTTCACTAGCAAGAATATCTTTTAAGTCTTTAATTAATTCTAATAATGAATTTAATTCATCTTCAATTTTTTGTCTTTCTAAACCAGCTAATCTTTGTAATTGCATTTCTCTAATTGCTTTAGCTTGTCTATCAGACATATTAAATTCATCCATTAATCTTTGCTGAATAATTTCAGTCGTTCTAGAACTTCTAATTAATTCAATAATCGCATCAATATTATCTAAAGCTCTTTTTAAACCATCTAAAATATGAGCTCTATCTTCAGCTTTCTTTAATTCATAAGCAGTTCTTCTTCTAATTACATCTTTTTGATGATCTAAATAAAGATTAATCATATCTTTTAAAGTTAAAGTTTTAGGTTCATTATTAACTAATGCAATAGCATTTACACCAAAAGTAGTCTGCATAGCAGTTAATTTAAATAACTGATTTAAAATAACTTCTGGCTGAACATCTTTTCTAAGTTCAATAACAATTCTAATTCCTTCTCTATTTGATTCATCTCTAATTTCAGTAATACCTTCAATATTCTTTTCCTTAACATGATCTGCCATTTTTTCAATCAATCTAGCTTTATTGACCATATAAGGAATTTCAGTAACAATAATAGCTTTCTTACCATTTTTAATATCTACAATATCAGTTTTTGCTCTCATACAAATAAGACCATTTCCAGTCTCATAAGCTTTCTTAATTGCAGACTTTCCTAAAATATAAGCACCTGTAGGAAAATCAGGACCTTGAATATAATTATCCATCAATTCTACAACACTAATTTCAGGATCATGAGATACTGCAATAATTGCATCAATCACTTCTCCTAAATTATGTGGAGGCATATTAGTAGCCATCCCTACTGCAATCCCTGTCGTACCATTAATTAATAAATTAGGAATACGAGAAGGCATAACTTCAGGTTCACTTTCTTCTCCATCATAGTTTGGAATAAAATTAACAGTATCTTTATTAATATCTCTTACTAATTCCATCGAAATCTTTGACATTCTTGCCTCAGTATAACGTTGCGCAGCTGCTCCATCACCATCAATAGAACCAAAGTTTCCATGTCCGTCAACTAACATATATCGATAACTAAAATCCTGAGCCATACGAACTAAGGCTTCATAAATTGAAGAATCCCCATGTGGATGGTATTTCCCCATAACTTCCCCAACAATACGGGCAGATTTCTTATAAGGTTTATCACTATAACATCCTAATTCATTCATACCATGAATAATTCTTCTTTGAACAGGTTTTAATCCATCTCTTACATCAGGCAGAGCTCTTTGTACAATAACTGACATCGCATATGAAATAAACGATTTCTTCATTTCATCAGTTAAGGCTCTCTTTTTAATTCCACGTTCTTCCATATTGATCTCCTTTACTATAAATCAAGATCTGCTTCATGAGCATGTTCTTGGATAAATTCACGTCTAGGTTCAACTTTTTCCCCCATTAGCATATCAAATAGAGTATCTGCCTGCATTGCATCATCTAAATCTATTTGAAGTAAAATACGTTTTTCTGGATCCATTGTTGTTTCCCATAACTGGTCAGCATTCATTTCTCCTAACCCTTTATATCTTTGAATAGAATATTTTGCATTAGGACCCATATCTTCTTTTAATTTTTCTAATTCATAATCACTATATAAATAATGTTCTTCTTTACCATGTTTTAATAAATATAATGGTGGCTGAGCAGCATAAACAAATCCTTGCTCAATTAATGGTCTTAAGAAACGATATAAGAATGTTAACATTAAGATACGAATATGACCTCCATCGACATCCGCATCGGTCATAATAACAATCTTATGATATCTTAATTTATTAATATCAAACTCATCACCAATACCAGTACCAAATGCTGTAATCATAGAACGAATTTCAGCATTTCCTAACACTTTATCTAAACGTGATTTTTCAACGTTTAGAATCTTTCCTCTTAAAGGAAGAATAGCTTGTGTTCTTCTATCTCTTCCCATTTTAGCACTACCACCGGCAGAATCCCCTTCGACTATGAAAACTTCACATTCGCTAGGATCTTTAGATGAACAATCAGCTAATTTCCCAGGCAATGCAATAGAATCTAAAGCAGATTTTCTTCTTGTCATTTCTCTTGCACGTTTAGCAGCCATTCTTGCACGTGAAGCAACAATTGCTTTATTAACAATAATAGACGCAACATTAGGATTTTCTAATAAAAATTTATCTAATGCTGCTGAAATAATATTACTAGAAATCTTTCTTACTTCAGCATTTCCTAATTTTGTTTTTGTTTGTCCTTCATATTGAGGATCAGGATGTTTTACAGAGATAATACATGTTAAACCTTCTCTACAATCATCCCCAGTTAAAGATTCTTCATCTTTCTTTAAGAAATTTCCATTTTTAGCATAATTATTAATAACTCTTGTTAAAGCTGTACGGAAACCTTCTTCATGTGTTCCCCCTTCATGAGTATTAATATTATTACAGAAAGAATAGATATTTGGCTGATATCCATCATTATACTGAAGACTCACTTCTACTTTAATTCCTTCTAATTCATCTTCAACATAAATAATTTCATCATGAATAGCAGTCTTATTTTTATTTAAATAAGCAACATATTCCTTAATCCCACCTTCATAAAAATATGAATTAACTTTAGGATTATCTAAACGTCTATCTTCAATAACTAATTTTAAACCTTTATTTAAAAATGCTAACTCTCTAATTCTTTTATTTAAAGTATCAAAATCATAAACAGTTGTCTCATCAAAGATTAATGGATCAGCTTTAAAAACAACTGTTGTTCCAGTATCATCACAACTTCCAATAATCTTTAAATCATTTGCTGGTGCTCCACCATTTTCAAATCTTTGATAATAAACATTTCCATCTCTATGAACATAAACTTCTAACCACTCACTTAATGCATTAACAACACTCGCACCTACACCGTGTAAACCACCAGAGACTTTATATCCTCCGCCTCCAAATTTACCACCTGCATGTAAAACAGTAAAAATAGTTTCAACAGTACTTTTACCCGTTTTTGCGTGAATACCAGTAGGCATACCACGACCATTATCAACAACTTTAACAATATCGCCCTTTTCTAAAATAACTTTAATTTCATTACAGTAACCTGCTAATGCTTCATCAATAGAGTTATCTACAATTTCCCATACAAGATGATGTAAACCTCTTGCTGAAGTTGTCCCAATGTACATACCTGGTCTTTTTCTAACAGCTTCTAAACCTTCTAAGACCTGGATATCGGATTCATCATAACTATGTTCAACTTTATTATCTTCCATTGTGATCTCCTTTCACTTCTCCATTTACTATGGTTATTTTCTTTGCTTTATTAATTGTTTCATGATTAATTCCATCAACTGATGTTGATGTCATAAAAGTCTGAACCTTTCCTTGGATCAGATTCAATAATTTCGTTTTTCTCATATCATCAAGTTCACTTAATACATCATCTAATAATAATATTGGATATTCTCCAATTTCTTTTTTAATTAATTCAAGTAAACCAATCTTTAATGATAAAACAACTGATCTTTGTTGTCCTTGTGATGCATACAAAGATGCATCTTTATCATCAATATAAATACATAAATCATCTTTATGTATACCATCATGTGTTTTCATATACATAACATCTCTTGAAAAAGATGTTTTATACTTTTCTAAAATAGTTTCATAATCAATGCTCTTATAACCAGATTTGTATTGAATTCTAAGATTCTCTTTTTGAGTAGAAATATAACTATACATTTTTTGAGAAATTTCATTTAACAGATCTATAAATTCCATTCTCTTATGAATAAGATCAACCTGGAGCTTAGCCATCTGTTCAGATAAAATTTCTAAATAATCATCATATTGACCATTTTTACTCTTTAAAATCTTTAAATAACTATTTCTTTCCTTTAATAACTGATTATATTTATTAAGATTATACATATAAACAGGAGAAATTTTCGATAACTCCATATCTATAAGTTTTCTTCTCATTTTAGGACCACCTTTAATCAGCATCATATCTTCCGGTATAAACAAAACAACATTTAAATACCCGACATAATCACTTGATCGTTTAATCTCATTATTATGAATAAAAGCTTTCTTACCTAATTTAGATAACACAATCTTCATAGAGAAATCTTTATTATGAGAAACAATATCTCCTTCTATCTTAGAAAAATCATCATTAAAATAAATCATTTCATCTATAATATTTGTTTTAAAACTCTTAGACATAGATAAAACATATATAGCTTCTAATAAATTTGTTTTACCTTGAGCATTAGATCCAATAAATATATTAATAAAAGGATCAAAATCAACAGAGCATTGTTTATAATTTCTAAAACTTTTTAACTCTAAATGATTAATCTTCATTTTTTACAATATAATCAATGCCATCAAAAGAAACAACATCTCCATGTCTTAATTTCTTTCCTCTTCTTGTATCCACTTCACCATTAACTAAAACTTCACCATCTTGAATAACAATTTTAGCAACGACTCCTGAATCAACTGCATTGACATACTTTAAGAATTTCCCTAAAGCAATATACTCTGTATCTATAAATATTTCTTTCATACAAATCACCTTTCTTTTTAAGTGCATAAATATCCTTTCATATTATATCATAAAAATTAGTAAAATCATAGAAATTTCGTACGTATCGCTTAATTATATAAAATGACTATATTTATCATAAAGTAATAAAAAGGCTTAAAAATGCGAAATTCGCCCGTTTAAGATATTGGACATAAAAAAACAGAAGTAAAAACTTCTGTAAATTTGTATATTAGATTTATATATAATATTTTTTATTATTTTATAAAAAATATATATCCTTGATTAATTGCTTCAATCAATTCTTCAGGAATATAAGAAATACTCGCCTTTTCAATATCTGTTAAAGATTTATATGTTTCAATCCATTGTTTAGTTTCATCACTTAATTCAAAATTCTTATTTACATATTCAACTACATCTTTATCTACATCCTGAATATTCATCTTTTCTTTAATACTTAGTGTATTATAAAATTCTAAAAATTCATTTGCTTCTTTTTCAATATTTCCTTTTGGTATAAATAAAACACCAATTGCTACGATACATAAAACAATAATAATATATTTCTTCATACACTCACCATCCCTATCCTTATTATATAGCATTAATAAGAAAAAGAAATAGTGATATTATCGATATTCAATCAAAAAGGTGTTTATATTTATCCCAATTGCTTTTAGGAACATTTAAAACTTCCATTGCCTCTATCGAAGATAATTGGAATTTATTCATAATTGCTTTAATGCATTCAACAAGATTTTCTTCTTTTCCCTGTGATTTTCCTTCAATTCTTCCCTCTTCTCTAATTTCATCCCAGATTTCACACATAAATTTCACTCCTTCTTCACTATTTTTCAAATAATCTACTCTTTTTTTTAATACATCACTATACATATCATTAGGATCACTACATTTAAAATCATGTGCTATTTTTCCTAACTCATCATCTCCCTTATACATTAAATTGGTATATATAATATTACTTCCATCCTTTAATTTTATATCTCTATCATTTGATCGATATGGAAATTCATATAATGGCCATTCTTTATCAAAATAATCATAATTTCCTAAAACAATAACACAGCACTCTTTCATCTTTTCAAATGGCTCATTAGGCTTAGATACATATACACCTATCTGTCCCTGGTGAAATTTCCATCTTTTAGGATGAGATCTGCTTTTACTGTTTTCTACTTCTATATTTATGTAACGTTTAGTTGTTTCAATAAATACATCTAATTCAATTGATCTTCCATATGGATTATGAATCAGTTTTTGTACATTGTAATCAATAATCTCATCTTCCTCATCTTTTATAACTGCATTTTTAATATATTCTAAAACATCTTTATCATCTAATACAATCTTTGCAAAATCATCATCTACGATTCTAAGACGATTTAATTTTTCTTTATAAGCTTCTCTCATTCTTTCCTCCAATATGTATATATTTTTTATCTTCTACTTATATATACATATATATTTGTTAAATTACTTTTTATTTTAGAAAAAATTATAAATAGATAAAAAAAGATTGCACTTGCTTATTTAAAAGCTAGTACAATCTTACTGTATAGTTTATTAATATGTTCTTACAGGTAAAACCATTTGAATAATATCTTCTTTTTCAAAGTCTTTAATAATAAATGGTCTCATTTCACCAGTAAATAAAATTCTTACTTTTTCACCATTAATACTTTTAATAGCATCATTTAAATATTTAGCACTAAAAGAAATTTTTAATGGATTTCCTTTATAAAATGCTTTATCAATATTTTCTTCTACTGATCCAATTTCTTGTGATTGTGATGATAAGATAACTTTTTCATCATTCATAGATAATTTAATAATATTAGATTGTTCACTTGATAATAAAGATGCTCTATCAACAGAACTTAATAAGCTTGAACTATCTACAACCATAGAATAATCAAAGTTTTCAGGAATTAATCTGCTTGTATCTGGATAAGATCCATCAATTAATCTAGTTTGAATTAATACTGAATCTACAATAAATAATACTTTTCTATCAGAAACATAAATATCAATTAAAGAATCTTTTTCAATAATTCTACTAATTTCAATTAATGATTTCTTTGGAATAATAATATTAAATGAAACATTAGAATCAATACTTAATAATCTTTTTGCTAATCTGTAACTATCTGTTGCAGTACATTCTAAAGTATTATTTTTTGCTTTAAAGTTAACTCCTGTTAAAGCTGGTCTAGTTTCTTTTTCACTAGTTGCAAAACTAGTTTGTTCAATTGCTTCTTTTAAATCAATTGATTTCATTTCAAAATTAACACCAGTTTGACTTAAATCAATTCTAGGATAATCTAAAAATGAAGTTCCATTTAAATCAAAACGTGAAGTTGCTCCTTCAATACGTGTTAATGTTCCATCTACAATAAAGATATGAACATATTCAGAATCAATCTTTTTAATAATTTCTAAAATATATCTAGAAGATAATACTACACTACCTTCTTCTAAAATTTCTAAATCACTATTAATAACAGTCTGAATAGTAATATCACTATCACTACCAGTTAAAGTTAATTGATTATCTTTTAAATCAAATTTAATTCCTGTTAATACAGGTAAAGGACTTTTCATAGAAACTGCTCTAGAAACTTTAGATAAAGCATTTAATAATACTAATCTTTTAATTTTAAAATTCATTTTTTCTACTCCTTTATATAATATATTTTATATAATATCATAATAATAATACTGTGAACAATATGAATAACTTGCAAATATACTGATTTTATCATATAAAATTCAAATATTTACTGTGAATTCACTGTGCACAATTGTGAATAACTCTTATAATAACTTTTTCTTAATATCTTCAAGTGCCTGTCTATAATTTGCATCTTTTTCTAAGTTTTTCTTTACCTTATCACATGCTTTCATAACAGTAGAGTGATCTCTACCTCCAAAGTCAGCACCTATTTGAACAAATGAGATATCTTTTATTAATTCTCTACATAAGTACATAGCAATATGTCTTGCGACAATTAAATTAGATGTTCTAGATTTAGAATTAATTTGTGTAATTGTTAAATTATAATAATCTGCTACAGTTTTCTTAATATGAGGAATTGTTAATTCCTCTTTTGTTGTAACCTGACTCACAGAATCTTTAAATGCTTCTAAAGCAAATTTAAGATCTATAGTTTCAATTTGTTCAGGAATACATAACATATAGAATAATAATCTATTAATACTACCTTCTAATTCTCTAACATCATTATTAAAATGAGTTGCGATAAAATCAATTACTTCCTCTTCAATAGGAACTTCAATATTTCTCGATTCAATTTTCTTTCTTAAAATAGCTTTAGCTGTTTCAAATTCAGGAGTATCAATACTTACAGTTAAACCAGAATTAAAACGACTAACTAATCTTTTTTCCATCCCTCTTAATTCATTAGGGGGTTTATCTGATGTAATAACAATCTGTTTCTTATTACTTATTAATGTATTAAATATATTAAAGAAGATTTCACAAGAAGAATCTTTTTTAGCCATAAATTGAATATCATCAATTAATAATATATCAATATGTCTATATTTATAATTAAATTCATCAATAGTAGAATTTGTTAATGACTGAATATATTCATTAACAAAGTTTTCACTTGTAGAATATAACACTCTTGCATCAGGATTTTTCATTTTAGCATGATTTCCAATTGCATTTAATAAATGCGTTTTACCAAGTCCTGATTGTCCAAATATAAATAATGGACTGTATGCAACCCCTGGTTTCATTGCAACTGTTAAAGATGCAGTCTGTGCAATTCTATTACTATTACCAACAACGAAACTGTTAAAAGTTAATTCAGAACTTAAATTATCTTCAAACTCTAATAATTGTTCATTTTTAACAATACTTTTTTCATATTCTTCATTAATATACAAAGTAAGATGATAACGTCCCTTTGTTACAATATTATAGATTTCTTCAAGTTTACTTAAATGAGGCAAGATTACATCATAATTCCATTTAAGCTCAGTTGTTAAAATAACATCATTTTCGATAATATCTCTTATTTTTATAGAAGTAAAGAAAGAGTCGAACTCAATTTTATCAATTCCCAGTTCAGGTAACTTAGTTTCAAATAAATCTAAGGTTTTCTTGAAGTCAGAATTTAAATTGTTCATGAATACACCTTCTTTCAAGTCATATTATAAGATAATTTGTGAGTAAAAAGAAGTAAAAAAATAATATTCACAATTATACACAAAGTTATGCACATGAAAAAGTGTTGAATATAGGGAGTTTTTTTGATTATACACATATTTATATGATACATAAATTGTGAATAACTTTTATTCTATGTGCAAAAATGTGAGTAATTGTGTATTCATATTTCTATTCATATCTTATGCATAAGTTATTCAAAGGAAAAAATAAGCATATAAGAGGTAAAATTTAGGTTTTGCACAATTGTGAATAAATAAAATCATATTGTGCATAAAGTGTGAATTATATGGAATAAAGAGGATATTTTCAATTTGCAAACATGTTTTATTAAAAAAATATGTGAAAAAAAATTGTATAAAAATTTAGTTTTTTAAAGAAATTTTATTGACTTATAAAAGTAAAAACAATATAATGATGGGGCATATGTTACTGTGTATAAAAAAATATAAAATTTTGGAGGTGTAATCAATGAAAAGAACATATCAACCAAATAAAAGAAAAAGATCAAAAACTCATGGTTTTAGAGCTAGAATGGCAACAGTAGGCGGAAGAAAAGTACTTGCGCGTCGCCGTAAAAGAGGAAGAAAAGTTTTATCTGCCTAACAAAAAAATCCACTTAAATGTGGTTTTTTTTCTAAGAAAATATGAAAAAAGAATATCGTATTAAGAAAAACGAAGAATTCCAATCTATTATAAGGATGAAAAAGTCAGTCGCAAACAGATGTTTTGTGGTGTATTTTAGAAAAAATACTGATCATCTTAGGGTTGGAATTTCTGTAAGTAAAAAGTTAGGAAACGCTGTTGTTCGAAATAAAGTGAAAAGACAAGTGAGAATGATGGCTCAGGAAGTTTTTGATAAAGATCGTCAAAATGATCTTGTTATTATTGTTAGAAATCAGTTCTTAACGAATAGTTATGAAGACAATTTAAAAGAATTAAGATTTTTAAACAATAAAATTGTTAAAAGGATGGAAAAATAAAATGTATTTAGATCAACGTACAAAAAAGTTTTTAAAGGTTTTTGCTTTAGTTGCATTTGTATTTGTTCTAGCTGGATGTACAGCAAACGTAGATAAAGATGGAGTTTTATTAGCAGAACGTGCTATTGATGAAACAACAAAATGGAGTTTAGATCAAGGGTTCTTCGACTTCTTCTTAGTTATGCCAATTGCTAAAGGTATTTTATTCTTTGGTCAAAATTTTGGTAATATTGCGTATGGTGTTATTTTAATGACTGTTATTATTAATATCTTAATGTTACCAATCATGATTAAATCAACAGTATCTACTCAAAAGATGCAAATGATCCAACCTGAAATCGAAAGAATTCAAAACAAATACAGAGGTAGAGAAGATCAAGAATCTAAAATTAAAATGTCAAATGAAATTCAAAAATTGTACAAAAAACATGATATCAACATGTTTGCTTCATTTACAACTTTCTTGACATTACCAATTATGATTGCTATGTGGCAAGCTGCACAAAGATTAGCGCCATTATATAGCACAACATTCTTAGGATTACAATTAGGTTTACAACCTATGGGAGAAATTACTAGTGGTCATTTTGGTTATTTAGTAATTATTATTTTAGTAGGTATAACTCAATATTTATCTATTGAAATTAATAACATTATGTTAAAAAGAAATCCTAGATTCAAACCAAGTGCACAACAACAACAAATGAAACAAATGAATATTATGATGGTTGCGATGATTGTTATTTTCTCATTAACAATGTCAACAGCAATGTCATTATATTGGATTACTACAAGTATCATTACTATCGCTAGAACAATCTATATTCAATTGTGTCATGTTGAAAAGAAATAGGATGGTGTAAGATATGAAAAAATTTGAAGCCAAAACTTTAGAAGATGCTTTAAGACTTGCATGTGAAGATTTAAATGTAAGTGTTGAAGAATTAACTTATGAAGTTATTGAAGAAAAGAAAACTTTCTTTTCTAAAAAAGTTGTGATTGAATGTTATTGCGAATCTATGATTCAAGAATTCTTAGAAAATTATGTAAGAACAATTTTAAAAGATATGCAATTTGAAATTGAAACTGTTACATATATTCAAGATGATCGTATTTATTTAAATGTAAATACTGATAATAACTCTATTTTAATTGGTAAAAATGGTGTTATTTTAAGAGCTTTAAATTTCATTTGTAAAAATGCTATTCAAACTCAATTTAAGAAAAGAGTAGAAATTAGTATTGATATTAATGGATATAAAGAATCTCGTTATAAAAAAGTTTCAGCTATGGCAAAAAGACTTGGTAAACAAGTTTTAAGAACAAAAGCTGATTGTAAATTAGATCCTTTACCAGCAGATGAAAGAAAAATGATTCATCAAGTGATTTCTAAAATGGATCATTTAAAAACTGAAAGTAAAGGTGAAGGTAATAACAGATTTATTACTATCTCTTATGTAGATTAAACCCTAGAAATAGGGTTTTTCTTTTTATATTTGAAAAGTCATTATTATAGTGTTAATATGTGTAATGATGAAAGGAAGTGAAATTATGAATGAAGATATTATTGTAGCAATTGCCACATCTAGATTAGAAGCTGCTATTTCTATTATTAGATTAAGTGGAGAAGGATGTATTGCTTTTGTACAAGAATTTTTTAGTGGAAAGATATTAAATAAAGAGAGTCATACTATTACTTATGGATATATTAAAGATGGTAATGAAAAAGTAGATGAAGTTTTAGTAAATATATATAGAGGAAAAAGAACATTTACTGGTGAAGAGATGGTAGAGATTAACTGTCATGGTGGTGTTTTTATTACTCAAAAGATTTTAAAATTATGTTTAGCTAAAGGGGCAAGAATGGCAGAAAGAGGAGAGTTTTCAAAGAGAGCTTTTCTTAATGGAAGAATAGACTTGTCTCAGGCTGAAGCGATTACTGATCTGATTAGTGCTAAAAATGATTATGCTGCATCTTTAGCTTTAAAAGGGATTCAAGGAAATATTAGTCATTTTATTGAAGATTTAAGAGAAGATCTTATTCAGATTATTACTCAGATTGAAGTGAATATTGATTATCCTGAATATGAAGATGTAGAAGAATTAACTGCAGAGTTATTATTACCTAGAAGTGAATCATTAAGAAATAAAATGAATAAGATTATTGATGCAAGTAAAAATGTTCATTTATTAAAAGATGGTATTTCTACAGTTATTATTGGTAAACCAAATGTAGGGAAATCAAGTTTATTAAATGCTTTATTAGATGAAGAAAAAGCAATTGTAACAAATATCGCAGGAACAACAAGAGATATTGTTGAAGGATCAGTAAGATTAGATAATATTATTTTAAATATGATTGATACTGCTGGTATTAGAGAAACTGATGATATTGTTGAAAATATTGGTGTCAATAAATCTAAAGAATTAATTCATAAAGCTGATTTAGTTTTATTGGTATTAGATGGTTCTAATGAATTAGAAAAAGAAGATAAAGAGTTATTAGAGTTATCTGAAGATACAAATAGAATTATTGTAATTAATAAGAAAGATATTGGATGTGTTCATGATATTGATGGTATTGGTATTAGTGCTAAGGATAGAGATATAGAACCATTAATTAATGAAATCAAAGAAATGTTTGAATTAGGTAAGATTACATCAGGTGATGATGAAATCTTAGCAAATGCAAGACAGATTCAGTTATTAACAAATGCAAAAAATGCATTAGAGAATGCTATTGAAGCTATGAATAACTATATTCCTACTGATCTTATTGTGACTGATTTATATGAGTCATGGGAAAATTTAAGAGAAATCTTAGGAGAAAGAGCTAAAGAAGATTTATTAGATGAATTATTTAAAAGATTCTGTATAGGAAAATAGAAATATTAAAGGAATTAAGATGTGAATTTGTTTCACATCTTTTTTTTGATTGAATTAAAAGCAATCGTAAAAATTTACGCGTGAATTTTTATGTGTATACACGCAATAAATGAATTAAAAATAGGTTAATTACGTATTATAGGTGTCATTTCAATAAAAAAACAATCGAAAAAGTAGTCGTAAAAAAATACAATTGTTTTTTCGTGCGTTTACGCATATAATATAATCAATAAGATTAGAAAGGATGAGATTATTATGCGTGAAACAAGAATATTAGAGTTTAAAGAAACGATTACAAATACTTTCTTAAAAACAGTTAGTGCCTTTTCGAATTACGATGGTGGAACAATTCTTTTTGGTGTGGATGATGATGGAAATATGAAGGGGTTACCAGATGTAAAACAAGCTTGCTTAGATATTGAAAATAAAATCAATGATAGTATTTCACCCCAACCAGATTATACACTTGTGATACAAAATAATGATCAGATAATAAAACTTACTGTAAAAAGTGGTCTTCAAAAACCTTATCTATATAAATCAAAAGCTTACAAGCGTAATGATACAGCTACAATAGAGGTAGATACTATGGAATTTACAAGGCTTGTATTAGAAGGGAAAAATATTAGGTTTGAAGAGTTGCCTTGTCAAGAACAGGAATTATCTTTTGAAGTTTTGTGTCGTAAACTTAAAGATAGTATTCAAATCGAAGATTTTAATCATGATACATTGAAGACATTGAATTTATATGACAACGTAAATGGATATAATAATGCAGCAGGACTTTTGGCTGATAAAAATTATTTCCCAGGAATTGATATAGTTAAATTTGGTGATAACATTAGTATTATTCAAAAAAGATCGACTTTTGAAAACACTTCTGTTTTAGATATATATGAAAAAGCAGTTAATGTATTTAGAGATTATTATCAATATGAAGTAATACAAGGTGCTGATAGAAAGAAAATAGAGAAAATACCCGAAGCAGCTTTTAGAGAGGCAATTGCTAATGCATTGATTCATAGAGTATGGGATGTATATTCACACATTAAGGTTTCTATGTTTGATGATAGAATAGAAGTAGTATCTCCTGGCGGTTTGCCATCTGGAATAACAGAAGAAGAATATTTGTCAGGTAAACTTTCTATTTTAAGAAACAGAAATCTTGCAAATGTATTTTATAGGTTAGGATTTGTAGAAATATTTGGAACTGGAATTACAAGAATTAAACAATTGTATGAAGAAGGTTTAATGAAACCAGTTTTTGAAGTATCAGAGAATGTTATAAAAATTGTGCTTCCTATATTTGAAAAAAATGCTGATTTAACAGAAGATGAAATAGAAATATATAAATTGTTAAGTAAGACAATGTTAAAACCAATAAGTGAAATTGCACCGCATGTACATTTTGGAAAATCAAAGATAACAAAGTTACTTAAAGATATGGCACAAAAAGGTGTGATTGCAATTGAAGGTAATGGTAGAAGTACAAAATATATAATAAAATAAAAACCTTCAAGTTTGACTTGAAGGTTGTTTTTAAATTAATGCTGTTCCAAAGTGTAAAGCAATATAAGCTAATTCATGTTCGTTAAATGTTTTGTTGTAATGTCTTTCTACAACTGTATTGAATGCTTTAGCACATGCGAATTCTGTTTCATTTTCATGTTTAATTTCATCCATTAATGGATTGTTAGTTAATTGCTGATTGTTTTGAAGACGTTCTAATGCAGGATAGAAATGGAAAGTCATTCCTCTATAGAAATCTTCATTTGCTTTTAAGTCTAAGTTTAAAGTTTCTTTAATCGCAATAATTGTTTCATGCATAATTGTTTCCATTGTATCATCAAACATATCAAATTCAATATTAAAATCAATATCTAATAAGTTAATGTTTGCTAAATACATAGTTGTATAATAAACCTGATTAGTATCAATAGTTAAATTAAATTCTTTTTCTAACTGTTCGATAATAGCTTTAGATACAGAGAAATAAGCATGTTCACTTAAGTTGTGAATTTGACTTTCGCTTGTTGCAATATAACTACCATTCATTTCTCTAGATACGCATAATGATAAATGGATCACTAAATTGTCAAATGTGGCTTGAGCTATTTCGATGTTATTTTTAGTAATATTTTCAGTTAAAATTCTCTCGATGATTTGTTGAATTTTTTCATATTCAAAGTTTAATTGAATGACCACTTTCCTCACCTCGCCACATATAATATATGAAATCATTTTATTTGTCTACAATTATTTTCAAAATTTTTAAGGGGTTTCATATAGATATATTTTTTCATATTTTATGCATGAAAAATTGAGATATGACAATAATGTTTAAGAGGTGAAAAAATATGAAGAAATCAATTATTTTTATTGTTTTATGCTTAATGATATCAAATGTGAATGCAGTTGAATATGTACCTAGATTTAAGATTGTTGCTTCTTCTAATTATAAAAATGATATTCAATATATGTATGAGATAAAGAATAATCTGATTAAAGATTATTCTTTATGGTCTAAAGGTGTAGATAATAAGAAACAGGTGCTGTTAGATCATTTAGATGAGTATGATGCAGTGATGGAAGACAATGAATATGTTATTTATATAGGGGAAGGTAAAGGAAGATGTATAAGTGGAGAATTAAAGACGAATTATTGTGAAAGTACAAAGCAGATTAAGAAGAAGTCTTTTATATGGAGTTTGCTGTTTGATTAACTTTAAAAATATTTAATTATTATATAACGTATAAGTTGAGACTATAATGTCATGTCTATTATAATGATAAAAAGGATGTGATTTTATGGAATTAAAGAATGTTATAAATGAAATAAAAAAAGCTGTTATTGGTAAAGATGAAGTGATAGAAGATATTATGATTGCACTTCTTGCTAGAGGGCATGTTCTTTTAGAAGATATACCAGGTGTAGGAAAAACAAATTTAGCACTTGCTTTATCTAAGAGTATGGATATGGATTATTCACGTATTCAGCTGACAAGTGATGTAATGCCTAGTGATATTGTTGGGTTTAATATGTATAATCCTCATACTTCACAGTTTGAATATAAGCAAGGTATTGCTTATACACATCTTCTTTTAGCAGATGAAATTAATAGAACGTCAAGTAAGACACAGGCTGCCTTATTAGAGTTAATGGAAGAAAGGCAAATGAGTGTAGATGGAAAGACTTATAAATTACCTGAACCATTTTTTGTTATTGCAACACAAAATCCATTTGGTTCTGCAGGGACACAATTATTACCTGATTCACAATTAGATCGTTTTATGGTGAGATTGTCTTTAGGTTATCCAATGTTAGAAGATGAAATAAAGATTATTAAGGATAGACAAGGTACAAATCCTATCAATGATATAGAGTCTATTTTGACACCTGAATTATTAATTCAGTGTCAAAATGAAACAGATAAAGTTTTTGTTCATGATGAGATTTATAAATATATTGTAGAGATTGTACAAAAGACTAGAAATCATGACATGATTAAACAGGGAGCAAGTCCTAGAGGAAGTTTAGCATTAATGAAATTAGCGAAAGCAAGAGCTTATTTAAATAATAGAGATTATGTAATCCCTGATGATGTAAAAGATGTTGCAGTTATGGGATTAACTCATAGAATTATATTTAATTATGATGCAAAGATTAAAGAATTAGATGAAAAGAAGATTATTTTAGAGATTATTAATTCAATAGATTCACCAAAGGTATAGATATGATATCTGGTATTTTGATTTTTGTTTTTGTATTATTTTTATTTATAGCTCTATTTATGAGTGTATCTGGATATTTTCCCTTTTTACTGATTGTATGTTTTTTAGTGATATGTTTGTTGAGTGTTATTGTGAGTTTAAGTGCAATAAAAAGGACTAAGGTTGATTATTTTTTAAAGAAATCTATTGTTGAAAGAGATGATAAGATTGAATTTGTTTTAAAAAGAGAGAATCCTAGGTTTTTTGAATGTGGCTTAACTGATGTTTATTTACAGATAGAAAAAGATGGAAAAGTATATTATAAAGATGTTGTTCATGTTTATGATGAGGCTTTTTATAATAATTGTTTTAAACATTGTGGATGTTATAGTGTGAAAGTAAAAAAGATAAGATATTATGATGTTCTTGGGATTTTTTTTAAAGATGAAAAAAGAGATGATCGTTTTGATTTTTATGTTTTTCCAAAGAATATAGAATTAGAAAATTCTTATAGGTTTGAAAATATGTCTTATTTATCTGATGAATATTCAATGTATAAAAAAGGTGATGATTATACAGAAGTGTTTGATGTTCATCAATATAGAGAAGATGACCAGTTAAAACATATTCATTGGAAGATGTCTTTAAAAAGAAATGAATTGTTTGTAAAAGAAGGGAGTTTTCCTGTTTTAAAGAAGACTTATTTATGTGTTAGACAATCTCAATTATTTAAAGAAAATGATTATATATTAGATCAGTTTTATTCTTTATGTTTATTATTATATAAACGTAAAGAACAGTTTTCTGTTATTTATGATTATGAAGTGCAGGAGATTGTATGTGTTGAGGATATAAGAGAAAGTGTGAAAAGATTACTTGAGTTTCCTCAATATGAGATTGATTATAGTTTATTTGATGATGATTTTTTATTAGTAAGTGGACAGGGAATTGAGGTGGTTCATTTATGATAAATTTAGTTATTGATTTTATTGTTTTATGTTTAGGTATGACTGGTATTTATATTGGATTACTTAAATCTTTGTATTATCCTGATGTAATCATAGGATGTGTTGTTTTATGTATATATTGTTTTATTTTATTATATGAAAAATATAATAAGATAAAATTAAAATTACGTTATATTTTTATAAGTATTGTTGTGATATTGAATGTTGTGATGATAGTCAATACATTTGATCTTTTACGTTTATTGATAGAAGTGATTTATGCAGATAATTTTTTAAAGTTTGATGAGTTATTTGAATTATGTCGTCATAGTTCATTGATTTATACAAATGGATTGCTTGTACTTTTAGGGATCCCGTTTGTTCATATGTTAGTGCACTATAAAACAAAAGCTAAAAATAAACATATCTATTATCTAATATTTATATTTTTATTTATTCTTCCAGTATTTTTAATGCATAGATTAACATCATGGACAAGTTATTGTTTTGTGATATTTATTATATATGAATTTATTTTTTCTTTATGTCAAAAAAGAAGTAAAAAGGCTTTTTTTAAAGTGTTTGTATTAAGTTTATCATGTATTACATGTGTTATATCACATATGACATTGTATTCTCATCCAGCTTTTGAAGAAAGTTTTACTGATTTTTTTATGGTTATAAGAGAGAGTATTGAACAAAAGAAAAAAGATAAAAATAAATTTCAGGTGAATGTACTTGGAAGCAGTTCTTTTTTAGATGGGAATTTACCTAATAATAATGTGAAATCAAGTAATGAAATTGCTTTATTGATTGAATCTGATAAAGCGTTTGATGGATATTTAAGAGGATATTCTTTACAAACTTATGAAAATAATCAATGGATTTTAGAAGAAGAAGGATATGAAGGTGCTGATTTAGATGATAAATTGGATCATTTTACTATAAAAAAAGATGAGATGGAGACATTTAAAGTTAAGATAATGCCTAAAAAGAAAGCAGTTTATGATTATACTGTTTATTATACAAATACAGATTATATGATTAATGATTCTTATTATTCTGATTTAAAAGAGACTTTAACTGTATATGATACATCAAATCTTACTCATGGAGATATATTTTTTGAAGATATATATTCAAAAGTAGATGATTATAATTATTATAAAGATTATATTTATAAATATTATTTAAATGTTCCTAGTGATATAGAAATAGAATTAAAAAGATATCTGATTGAAAATGATATTTATCATTTAAGAGGAAATACGACATTAGATTATTATGAAACATTAGAATATGCTAATAAAGTTAAAGATGTTTTATCAAAGAATACAATGTATTCTTTAAAATGTGGACCATTGCCTAATAATGATGACTTTATATTACATTTCTTAAATAATAGTAAGATTGGAAGCTGTTCTCATTATGCAAGTGCAGGGGCCATGCTTTTAAGAGTTATGAGATTTCCTACACGATATGTAAAAGGATATGCGATAAGCAAAGATGATTTTGTAAATAATAAGGCTGTTATTAGGGAATATAGATCTCATTCATGGATAGAGATTTATATTAAAGATGAAGGATGGGTTCCTTATGATATGACACCTTCTTCATCAGATGTAGTAGAAGTGATTGATGATAATGTACAAAAAGATAATCCTGAGATTGATATTAAACCTATTGATCCTAGTACTGTAAATACAAATGATTTCAACAATAACAATAATACAAATGAAGAAGTTACAAAAGATTATAGTCTTGTTTATTATATAATATGTGGAATTATTGTTGTATTATTACTTGGTTTATATAGATATATGACTCATGGTTATTTCTATAAGAAGTTAAAGAAAATGAATTCTAATGATCAGATAAGAGTCTTATATAGACGAATTAGTGAATTAGGAGAAGTAGATGATTCTATTAAGCAATTAGGATTGAAAGCTAAGTTTTCTTTACATGATATAAACATAGAAGAATTAAATAAAATGTATGATTATTATTATCGCTATATAAATGAATATTATAAATCTTTATCATTGATAAAAAAGGTAATGTTTATATTAAAAGGATATAAATAGTAAGTAAAAGAGTATATTTAATACGTTGTATTGAATATACTTTTTTTATAATAAAGTGTTGTTTTCTAGAGATTGAATAATATATTAGATTGTTTTTTTTTAGTCATTTTATAATAAAGAATTAAAAAAATAGCGAAGTCTTGTGACTACGCTATTTTATATATTGAGATAAGAATTGTTTTACTCTTGATTCATATAGTTTTGTATTAGTTTTATAACATTGAGCATGTTTTGCATTGTTAATAATTAATAATTCTTTTTTTGCACGACATGCTTTAAATAATTTATAGACCATATATGTAGGGACATAATCGTCTTTGTCACCATGAATAAATAATGTTGGTGTATGAGACTTTCTTACTTGTTTTATAGGATTAGCAGTAAAGAAACTGTATCCTACAATGAATTTACTCATTAATGCACTAGTGAATAGAAATGGTCTGAATTGTTTATTGTGATATTTAGCGACATGTAATAATTGTCCATATAATGTAGAATAACCACAATCATCAATAATACATTTAACATCTTTAGGAAGTCTTTCACCACTTGCATTTAAGACTGTAGCTCCTCCCATAGATATACCATGAAGTGCAATCTGTAAATTTTTATCATAATAGTCTTTCATATAATAAATCCAGTTAATAATATCTATTCTATCTAACCATCCAAATCCTATATACTTTCCTTCACTATTTCCATGAGCTCTATTGTTAACAATTAAAACATTATAACCTAATTCATGAAAGAATTTTAGAAAAGAATTGTATGCTCTTTGGTTATTAGAATGATAACCATGAACACATATAATTAGTTTATTTGTTTCTACTGGTGCTTCTAATAATAGTGCTTTTAGTTTTAAATTATCATGAGATATCATTTCTAACTCTTTTATGTTCTGTTGTTTTAGCCATAATTCATAGTAATCTCCTAATTCATATGAAGGAAGATTATCTTTTTGTCTTTTACATGCATATGAAATTGTTAAATAGGAACCAGTGATATAAGTTGATAATCCTAGTAAGCCTAATGTTGTTAGTATTGTTTTTGTATATTTTTTCATATATATTCCTTCTTTCTATTTTATTATAACACAAAATATGGAATGAATCTGATTATATTATTTGTTTATAACATAAATAAATGATTGTTATTATGTTAATATATTAAGAATTATGATAAAATATTTAAGGGTGATGAGTATGACAAAAGTAGTAAGTCAAAGTGATTTTGATAGTGTCATTCGTGCATTAGATGAACATAAAGTCGTTGCTTTTCCTACTGAAACAGTTTTTGGTGTAGGAGTGAAGTTTAATGATAGAGTGGCATTAGATGCATTGATGGAAGCAAAGAATAGAGATTATTCTAAAGCTATAACACTTATGGTTCATAATATTTCAGATATTGAAAAATATGCCTATGTAAATGAAAGTGCAAGAAAAATTATTGAGAATTTTATGCCTGGAATGGTTACACTAGTATTAAAGAAGAAAGATAATGTTGATTCTTTAATGACAAATGGTAAAGAGACGATAGGTATTCGTATTCCAGATAGTGAATATGTATTAGAATTATTAAAAAGAGTCGGGCCAATGCTTGTGACGAGTGCGAATTTGTCTAATCATGAAAATACAACCACAACAAAAGAAGTACTAGATCAGTTAGATGGAAGAATTGAATTGGTTGTTGATGGGAAAACTTCTTTGAATATTGCAAGTAGTGTTATAGATGTAACACAGCAAGAGATTAAGATATTAAGAGAAGGTCAAATTAAGGAAGAAGAAATTAGGAGGATATTATAATGAAAATTGCAGTAGCATGTGATCATGGGGGATTACGTTTAAAAAATGTTTTAGCAGAAGAAATGAAAAAACAAGGATATGAAGTTGTAGATTTTGGGACTTACAGTGATGATAGCTGTGATTATCCAGATTTTGCAGCTAAAGCTGCAAAAGCAGTAGCATCAGGTGAATGTGAAAAAGGTGTTGTAGTATGTGGAACAGGAATTGGTATTTCTATTTCATGTAATAAAGTAAAAGGAATTCGTTGTGCTTTAGTTCATGATGTATTTAGTGCAAAAGCAACAAGAGCACATAATGATACAAATATGTTAGCAATGGGACAAAGAGTTATTGGTGAAGGTTTAGCTTTAGAAATTTTAAATGCTTGGTTAAATACAGAATATGAAGGAGGAAGACATGATTTAAGAATTGAAAAAATGATGTCTTTAGAAAATGAGTAGTATGAGAGATTTAGAAGTTTTTAAAAGTGTACAAAAAGAATTAGATAGACAAAGAAGTAATATTGAACTTATTGCATCAGAAAACTTTGTTTCACAGCAAATTTTAGAATTAGCTGGATCAGTTTTAACAAATAAATATGCAGAAGGATATCCTGCAAAAAGATATTACGGGGGATGTGCTTGTGTAGATGAAGTTGAAGATTTAGCGAGAAATAGATTAAAAGAGATATTTGGATGTGAACATGCAAATGTTCAGCCTCATTCAGGTGCTCAGGCAAATACAGCTGTTTATTTTGCTTTATTAAATCATGGTGATAAAGTATTAGGTATGTCTTTAGCAGATGGTGGACATCTGACTCATGGTCATCCTTTAAATTATTCAGGGGTTGCTTATGAATTTTATAGTTATGGTGTAAGCAAAGAAACTGAAATGATTGATTATGATGATTTTAAAAAGAAAGTAGAAGAAATTAAACCAAGATTAGTTGTTGCTGGAGCAAGTGCTTATTCTAGAACAATTGATTTTGAATATATGGCAAAAGTTGCTCATGATAATGGGGCATTATTTATGGTAGATATGGCACATATTGCAGGGTTAGTAGCTGCTGGATTACATCCATCACCATTCCCACATGCAGATATTGTCACAACAACAACACATAAGACTTTAAGAGGTCCTAGAGGTGGAGTTATTATGTGTAAGCAGGAATTTGCTGCTGATATTGATAGAGCAGTATTCCCAGGTATGCAAGGCGGACCATTAATGCATATTATTGCTGCTAAAGCAGCATGCTTCTATGAAGCATTACAGCCATCTTTTAAAGAATATGCTAATCAGGTTATTTTAAATGCAAAAGCATTAGAAGAATCATTAAAAGAAGAAGGATTTAGATTAGTTGCTGGTGGAACTGATAATCATCTTATTTTAATTGATGTTAAAGAAAGCTGTGGAATTACAGGTAAGAAAGCAGAAAGATTATTAGATGAAATTAATATTACTGCGAATAAAAATGCTATTCCTTTTGACAGCGAAAAACCTTTTAAAGCAAGTGGTATTAGAGTAGGTACACCTGCTATGACTACAAAAGGATTTAAAGAAGAAGACTTTAGAGAAGTAGGTAAGATTATTGCTTATTGTTTAAAGAATGAAGAATGTGATGAAGTAAAACAGGAATGTTTAAGAAGAGTAAAACAATTAACTGATAAAGTTGAAATGTATAAAGATATTAATTATTTAGGATAGGAGATGAACATATGGCAACAACAATTTTAAATCATCCATTAGTTGATCATAAATTAACTATTATGAGAGATGTAAATACAGGAACAAAAGAATTTAGACAAAACTTAGATGAAATTGCAATGTTATTATGTTATGAAGTAACAAAAACAATTCCATTAAAAAACAAAGAAATTATGACACCATTATGTCCAATGACTGGAAAAGAAATGGTAAGACCTATCGTTTTAATTCCTATTTTAAGAGCTGGACTTGGTTTAGTTGATGGATTTAAAGCAATTATTCCTACTGCTAAAGTAGGACATATTGGTATGGCAAGAAATGAAGAGACTTTAGAACCAGAAGAATATTATGCTAAATTCCCACAATGCTTACCAAATGCTGAAGTTATTGTATTAGATCCTATGTTAGCAACTGGAGGTAGTGCTTCTGCAGCTATTACAAATATTAAAAAACGTGGAGCTAAAAATATTCGTTTAGCTTGTTTAGTTGCAGCACCTGAAGGTGTAGAAGTGATTGAAAGAGATCATCCAGATGTAGATTTAATCGTTGCAGCATTAGATGAAAAATTAAATGAAAAAGGATATATCGTACCAGGATTAGGAGATGCTGGTGATAGATTATTTGGAACTGACGTTTAATAATTAAAAACTATCGCAAAAGGAAAGCATATTTATATATGTTTTCCTTTTTTTAGATTAAATTATTATTAATCCTATTTTACCATATCAAGTCGTTAATTCTCTCTTTACTATAAGCAATAGAAGCATGTCACATAACAGAGGGGGGTTATTTTAGCTTGTGCATAAATAAACATACTAAAAAAGTAAAAAATATTGAGTTTTATCATAAATAAAGGTATACTTATATCGATATTTATGTAAACAAGGAGTGAGTAATTTGCTTAGTAAAGATTGGAATAATTGTAATAGTTATTTATCTTTATTTTCAAGTTACTCTTTTTTATTTTTATGATTAGAGATCTATTATTTTGTTTAGAATTAGGATTAAAAGTTATAGGAATATTTATCGCTTGTTTATTTGTAGGTATTAAAGCTGATATGTTTTTTGATACGAGTCCGATAATATTATTGGTGTTTTTGATTATTGCATTTATAGTTAATATTAGAATGCTTTTAAATGGAGGAAGACATGAATGAGAAGACAGTTTTAAAGTCATCTGTATATGTTTTTATATGTGGGTGTTTTATATTTGGTTTATTGGCTATATTATTAAAAGATATATCTTATTTGGTAGGGTTTGGAATAGGTTATATAATTAATTTGTTAGTGTTTTTACTTATTATCCAGACGTCTAAAGAGATATTAAGATTTAGTATTTCTATTCCATTAATTATATTAATGAATATATTGAAATTAGTCTTATATTCTCTAGGTTTTTATTTATCAGTTCGCTTAAAATTAGTGAATATGATAGGTGTTTTTTTAGGGTATTTTGTGATTAAAATCACGATTTATTTACAATCTTATAAACACAAAGGAGGTGACATTAATGGTTAGTACAGTTATTGATTCATTACAGACTGAACTTATATTCTCTTTGATTATTATGATTGCTTTGGGGATTTTATTTGTTTGGGCTGGTAAGAAAGTAATGGCTGCAAATCCATTAGAAAGACCAAAAGGTATTGTTTTAGTTTGTGAGACAGGTGTAGAAATGATTTATAATTATATGAAGTCTATTATGCCTGGAGTGAAATTTGAAAAGGATTATTACCCTTATTTTGCAATGACATTTGTTTATATTTTAATTGCAAACTTAAGTGGGTTATTAGGATTTGATAATCCGACATCAAACTTTTCTATTACATTATCTATCACAATCATCACTTTTACATTGATTCAATGGAATGCATTGAAGACAAAGGGAACATTTACTTATATTAAAGATTTAGTATGGCCACCAACAAATCTTCTTGGTGCTGTATCACCTTTAATTTCATTGTCAATGCGTTTATTTGGGAATGTATTAAGTGGTAGTATCTTAATGATGCTAGTTTATCAATTTACAGGATGGTTATCTGGATTCATTATTCCAGTCAATTTCTTAGGTCCTGTAATTGCTCCTGTATTACATTGTTATTTTGATATATTTGCAGGATTTATTCAAACGTTAGTATTCGTGACTTTATCTAGTATTCTAATTTCTTTAGAAGCAGAATAACTGGTGAAGAAATAAAATTTTAAAATTATTTGGAGGTAAATAAAATGACAGATTTAGGTTTAATTGCAATTGCAGCTGGTATTGCTGTATGTGCAGGTTTAGGTACAGGTATCGGGGAAGGTATCGCAGCTGGTAAAGCAGTAGAAGCAGTAGGAAGAAATCCAGAAGCAGAAGGACAAATTCGTACTACTATGATCTTAGGGATCGCTTTATCTGAAACTGTTGCTATTTATGGGTTATTAATTGCATTCTTATTAATGTTCGTATTCCCAGCAATGTATTTATAAGATTTAAATAGGAGGAATAAGATATGAATATTGATATTGCAGCAAAATTATTCCCCAATATGACAACGGTAATTATACAGTTATGTTCAACTGGTGTATTATTCTTGATTTTTAAAAAGTTTCTTTGGGTTCCAGTTCAAAAATATTTTGAAAAAAGAGCAGATTTTATTGAATCTCAAATTAATGAAGCAAAAGAAATGAATGAAAAAGCAAAAGGATATATGGTTGAAAGTGAAAAACAAGCACGAGAATCAGCTAAAGAATATCGTGATATTGTGGAAAAAGCAAAGAATGATGCTTTAAGAGTTCATGATGAAATTATTAATGAAGCAAGAAAAGAAGCATCTTTAAAAATGAAACAGGCTGAAAGAGAAATTGAGTCTGAGAAAGCTCAAGCAAGAGAAGACTTAAAAGAAGAAATGATCGATGTAGCAATTGAAGTGGCTTCTAAGATTATGAATAAGGAAATGAATTCTAAAGCAAATCAGGATTATGTAAAAGAATTCGTTGATAAGGTTGTGAACTAATGGAAAGTGTTGCAGCTATTTATGCACAGTCTTTGTTTGATTTAGCAAAAGAAGAAAATAAGATTGAATCTTATTGTGATGATATGAAAAAGATTCATGAAGTTTTTAGTGATGAATCTTTTGTTAAATTCTTCTCTCATGTGACTTTAAAAGATGAAATTAAAATTAATATTTTAAAAGAGAGCTTTCAAAATCAGGTAAGTACTTATGTATTTAATTTCTTATTGTTATTAGTTAAGAAAAGAAGAATTAGATATATTGTAGGAATCTGTAAAGAATTTCAATCTTTATGTAATAAGTATTTTGGTATTAAGGAAGGTATTTTATATAGTGCATTTGAATTAAGTCAAGATGATGTTCATGAAGTTGAAAAAGCAATGAGTATTAAAGTGAATAGTAAAGTTCAATTACGTGTTGTAGTTGATCAATCATTAATTGGTGGAATTAAAGTTGAAATTGAAAATCATATTTATGATAATTCACTTTCTTATAAGTTAGAATCACTTAAAAAAGAGTTATTAAGAAAGTAGGTGTAGGTAGTGAATCTTAGACCAGATGAAATTAGTGCTTTAATTAAAGAACAGATTAAACATTATAATGATCAGATTGAATCTAAAGATGTTGGTACAGTTATGACTGTAGGTGACGGTGTATCTTTAGTTCATGGTTTAGATAATGCTATGCTTGGGGAATTATTATTATTCCCTAATGAAGTATACGGGATGGTAATGAACTTAGAAGAAGATAGTGTAGGTGCCGTATTACTTGGTAGCGAAGGAACTATCAAAGAAGGAGACGAAGTTAAACGTACTGGTAGAATTATTGAGGTACCAGTAGGTGATGGATTATTAGGACGTGTAGTTAATCCATTAGGTCAGCCTATTGATGGTCAAGGAGAAATTGCATATAGTCGTACAAGACCAATCGAAAGAGTTGCGAGTGGTGTTATGACTAGAAAATCAGTAAATCAGCCTTTACAAACAGGGATTACATCTATTGATGCGATTATTCCTATTGGTAGAGGTCAACGTGAGTTAATTATCGGTGATAGACAAACTGGTAAAACTGCTATTGCAATTGATACAATTTTAAATCAAAAAGGACAAGATATTTATTGTATTTATGTTGCAATTGGACAAAAGAACTCAACTGTTGCTCAAATCGTAGAAAAA
>JAZLDV010000120.1:0-1982 GCA_045614925.1 Coprobacillaceae bacterium
TCCAAATAACTGGTCAGAAGAAAAACAAAAATATTTCTTCAAACCTGTAGGAAATAACTTTGAATGGCAATATGAACAACATTCATGCTTAATTACTCCAAATGGAGATGTAATGTGTTTCGATAACCATCATAATGATACAAAATACCCAGAAGAAGCTTTACCTGCTAAAGATTCATTCTCTAGAGGTGTTCGTTATAGAATCGATACTGAAAAAATGGAAATTGAACAAGTATGGCAATATGGTAAAGAAAGAGGAGCTGACTTCTTCTCACCATATATCTGTAACGTTATCTTCTATAATGAAGGACATTACTTAGTACACTCTGGTGGTATTGCATATACTAAAGATGGTGAACCTTCAGATGCATTAGGGCCATATGCTATCATGGCAGGTGGATATCAAAAATCAATTACTACAGAAGTATATGAAGATAAGAAAGTGTATGAATTAAAAGTTAATGGTAACTTCTATCGTGCTAGAAAATTAAAATTATACTGTGATGGAATTAACTTAGAATTAGGTGAAGGTAAAATCTTAGGATGTAACCGTGTTGTAAGTGAAATGGATACTGAAGTACCTGCTGCAGATAATGGAGATATGATTCCTGAATTTAATAATGCAGTTGTTACTGATCAATTTGATATGTTCATGTTTGAAGCAAAATTTATAAAAGGTGACTTAGTATTATTACAATTAGAACAAGGTGAAGAAGTACACCGTTACTATATTTCTACAACAGCTACTCCAAATAAAGCTATGTGTGTAGGAACATTTATTGATACTGATGATCGTCAAACTCGTACAATCATTACTAAAGAAGGATTAAAAGGATCATATAATTTAACTGTTATTATCAATGATACAAAATATCAAACTGGTGTAACTATTGAATGTTAATCATTAAGAAAGTGAACATTGTTCACTTTCTTTTATTTTATACAAATTATACCATTTTTTTACATGTTAAATCGTTAACATATAAAAAAAGCCTATTATAAAAGCGTGGTGTTTAATGTACAATACAATATGGTAAAATATTAACAAAACGGAGGAATGATAAAAATGGCAATCGAATTAAAGAAAATTGAACACTGGATTCCACTTCAAACTAAAGCAGAAAAAGAAATGTTAGCTGAATTTGAAGCTGGAGAATACACTTTAGCTAATCCTTTAGTAAAAGTAAATCCTTACTTAATTAACCCATTAGCTGCAGTTGTATTATTTAAAACTGAGGAAGAAGTAGCAATTACAGTAACTGTAAAAGGAAAAACTAAAGCAGCTGACTTTAGACATACTTTCCCTAAAGCAAAAACTCATGTTTTACCAATCTTAGGATTATATAATAATTACAAAAACAAAGTTGAATTAACTCCATATCGTGGAAAAACAACTACAATTGAAATTGAAATTGGAGATGTAGTACCTAACATCTTAGTACATTGTGATACAACTCCAGAATATTTCCAAGATAACGTAATGATCGTTTCACCTGCAGAAATTACTAAACCTCAAGCATTTGACTATGCTGGAGATGTAAGATGGTATATTGATGCAATGGTTGTATTTGATTTTAAACGTTTAAAAAATGGAAACTTATTAATCGGTAGTGACCGTGTAATTAAAATGCCTTACTACATGTCAGGTTTATATGAAATGTCACCAGTAGGAAAAATCTATAAAGAATATCGTTTACCTGGTGCATACCATCATGACCAATTCGAAATGGAAGATGGAAACTTCTTAGCATTAACTGATGATTTAAGATCTGAAACAGTTGAAGATATGTGTGTATTAGTAGATAGAGAAACTGGAGATATCTTAAAAACTTGGGATTATAAAAATTGTTTAACTCCTGGAGATGGTGCTGGATGCTCATATAGTGATGAAGACTGGTTCCACAACAATGCAGTATGGTATGACAAAAATACTAACTCATTAACATTATCAGGACGTCACGTAGACGCTATGATCAATATTG
>JAZLDV010000121.1:0-2238 GCA_045614925.1 Coprobacillaceae bacterium
CAAATGTTTGTGTATGATAAAATGTACACATTACGTAAATACGTTAATACGCAAATACGATATTAATTTATAACAATTTAGAAATGTGTGATAACGTATATACGATATGTTACAACATAAAAGATGCATCCAGATCATAACAATCTGGATGCAAATTGAACTATAGATAGCGTAATATACTAGTTAAATAAATGTAAATTTATTTAGCTAATTCTTTCAAATTCATCAAGAAGCACATCTACTTTAGTACCGCTTGATGGTACACGACTAGTATAATCAACAATAGTATTACCACCATCATTACAAACAACTGAAGTTAGAACTGGTGTACTGGCACCAGCATTTAGATAGTATGTTGTAACTGATGTGGCTGTTCCAGCATTACCAACACCCACAAGATTTCTTTCACTAAAATCTGAAAATAAATTTATAGCACTTTCATAAAGGAATGCATTTCTAGCTGCTGAACCATCACCAGTTGGAAATTGGAAAGATAGTATCTTACTGTGCGTATATGATGGAGTTAATGCTCTAAGTGCTGTTAATGCTTGCGTTAATAATTGGCCAATTGTTTTAGTTCCATCTGCTGTTGCTAAAGTAACTGTACGAGTTGATTTGAACTGATATAATCCAGATAAAGATGAATATATATCATCAATTACTGTCTGAACATCCTCACCTTGCCATTTATCAGAATCGAATGGTTCAGCAGCTGTTACAGCTGTAATACATTTATAGCGCTGGCCATTGTATGTTACAACGTCACCAACAGCATATGTTAGGCCATTAAGGTATGCATCAGCAATACCAACTGAATCAAATTTGTTATCAATGGCAGTTTCAGCTGCATCAATTTTATTATCCTGAACAATGTCGTGCTGCTCTAAAGATGTTAATCTTCCACCATGTGCGTTTACAGTAGATCCAAGATCAGCAACATCAGCAGCTGCACCATTAGCTGTTTCAACAGCATTAGCGGCAGCAGTTGCAGCAGTAGATGCATCAGTTACAGCATCAAAAAGATTTTCATCAATATCGTTCATGGCCTGATTATAATCCATTGGTACAGTTAGATCAGTGCCAAGTGGTAATGGAAACCCGTAATGTGTTGTTGAATTAGTATAACTCATAATCTTACCCCCTTATTATGATAATGTTAATGAAAATCTAAGAATATTATGATCATAATATTCACTATAATCTTCATTAGTTTGTGCTTCTGCAAGCATAGCTGCATAAAGTTGTGCATTGGTACAACCACCAAAACCCTTTGCTGCAAGCTCTGAAATTGCATTAGCATGTGACATTCTTCTTCCAGATAGTGGTGAAAATAAATAGTCCTTGTGTAATCGTTTCTTCATAAATAAAGCAAAATCACGATTATTATGAACTAAACTAGCAACTTCATCATTATCGGATATTTCATACAATGTGTTGTTTTTAATACCCAAATAACGTAAATCTTCATAAATATGAAAATTGTTATCATCAAAGGACATTCTAACACCAGCAACCCTATTGTACACATCTACTGGCACCAGCTGTTCAATTCTTGCAAGTAGTTCATGATATATTCTATCAAGATCAATTTTAAGAATATTGATGTCAATATTATGTTGCTGTTCTAGCCCCGAAATTAGCCTAAATAAGCGATTGTAATTATAAGCTATGGAATTGTTAATGATAACAAGTTGCAAGGCTAATTCATCCGAAATTGCTTGAATTTGAGCATCTTGTGAATCAACTTTAGCTTTTAATTGTACAACCGTCGATTTTAGATAGCTAATACTGGTTCTAATTTGTGGCAAGTCCTTGATTGCTTCATTAATTTCATCCAGTTCTTTTAAACCTTCTTGAATGTCATTAATAAATTCTTCCCATGAATCAAGTAGATCAATCATAGCATCAATTTCTTCATGCATATATGTTAGATCTAATTCATGTAAGTTAGTTATTGGATATTTATGATCAAACATATCTCTAATTGACATATATTAATCCCCCCCTAATAACTAAATGGGATTGTGAACTCCCTAGCAAACAGAATATATATTTCATCATATATATTAAGTTTATCAAGTTCCCATTCTTCCCAAAACATAGCTTGTGTTGTCATTACACCAATGTTTCCATGAACACGACCACGGTGTTCATTAATTGAGTTAAATACACCATTATCTTTTGTAACATGCACATCATGATGATTATCTGTACCATGTTCAAAATGGTTTTTACTAT
>JAZLDV010000122.1:0-5761 GCA_045614925.1 Coprobacillaceae bacterium
GACATACATAAACCATAACCTGGTGTTCCTAATCCATCATTATCACAAAACCAGATATGTTCTTTTGGTGTTTTTCCAATAGTAAATGCTTTGTGTTCTTCAGCTGTTATGGCATAATAGTTTTCATGTTTTTTAATTCCTAATGGTTCAAATAAATATTCATTCGCATAATCGACAGTTTTCATATTTGTTGCTTTATAAAGTATTCCAGATAATATATGAAGACATACTGTCTGATACTTGAATTCATCACTTAACCCTTTTCTTCCACCTAAAAAATCAAGTGATGTATATGTCCAATTATCACTTGAACATACTTTGCTCCAAGGATCACCTTTTCCTTTATAAGGAGCTCTCATCGTTAAAAGATGTTTTATAGTCACATCATAAATTGTTTTTTCTCCTCTTTTAACTTTATAATCTGTAAAATAATCTAAAACTTTATCATCAACACTTCCTATTTGTCCTTTATCTATTGCAATTCCAACAAGTAAAGCCATAATACTTTTTGTTGCTGACATTATATGAGTACAATCATCTTCTTTATAATCATTCCAGCTATCTAAATAAACTTCCTCATTATCTTTATATGCACATACCTGACAAATATTAGGCTGTTTTTCTTTTATTAGATTATGTAATTGTTCTTTAATCATAAAACTATATCCCACTTTCTTTTAGTCATCTATAATAAGCATAGTATCATTTAAAAATAATTTCTATAATTTATTATCTATTTTCTTTTTTATTGTTGCTGGTACACCAGCAACAATACAATTATCTGGTATATCTTGAGTTACAACACTTCCTGCTCCTATAACACATCCTGCACCTATTGTTACTCCTTGCATAATTGAAACATTTGCTCCAAACCAGCAATTATCCCCTATCTTAATAGGTAATGCTCTTTCAAGTCCTTTGTTTCTTTCTTCATAATTAATAGGATGGCTCACTGTATAAAATCCGCAATATGGTCCAATAAAAACATTGTCTCCAATTTCAATCGTTCCTCCATCCATAAAATAACAGCCATGATTTACAAATGTCCCTTTACCAAAATGTGTATATTCACCATAATCAAAATAAACAGGTGCTAATATCGTTAGATCTTCTATATTTTCTCTTTTTAATAGTTTCTTTAAAGCACATTGCTGCTTTTTACTTTGAGGCTTAGACATATTAAAATCAAAACAAAGAAGTTCTGCTTTTCTTCTTTCTTCTAACAATGTCTTATCAAAATTTGCATCATGCCATTCACCCTTTAACATTTTATCTTTTTCTAACATATGACCACCCCACTACTATAATTATAACATCATATTTTCATTTAGAACAAAAAAAGATAATGCTAAGCATTAGCATTATCTATCTTCTAGAATATTAACAAATTCTTCACTTACTTTTTCAAATATATCTTCTTCAATCATTTCCATATAAAACTGACCATTTTCTCCTGGAAAATATTTTAAAAGAAGAACTTCATTATCTTTAATATCATGAAGTGCAATATATTCTACTCCATCTACTTCAAAAGTAAAATACACTTCATAATTTCTTTTTACACCTTTTTCATTTTCTATTACAATCATCTGATTATCCATTTTTTTACCTCTTTATAATTCAATCTGTAATCCTACATATAGTGGAGAAATTCTTTCACCAAGATACTCTTGTAAAACTTCATATCCACTCTTACCAGTACAATGACCAGTATAGATTATCTGAATATCTTCTTTAACAATATAATCTGCAATTTCTTTTAATTCTTCTTTAGTATAAGCACAATCTGCTAAATCTTCACTTTCTCCAATTAAATGAAGACCACCTAAATATGCATATATAGGAGTATCAGGTATAACTTCTTTAACTTCTTCTACAATGTTTGCTAGACCTGCATGAGAACATGAATTAAAAATCACTAAACCTTTTTTAGTTTTAAATACTAAAGTTAATTCATGTGAGAAATCATCATATTCATTTTCATTTTTATACATTCCACAAATTTTGCCAATATGTGTATAAGGCTTATTATGTGGAATCAAATAAATACCTTCAAATACTTCTACATATTTATCAATCGTTTTAAAATGATCACGATATACTAATACATCACTAGGAATACTCACTTCATGGAACTTCCCATGAGATGTAGAATAATTAGGCAATAAGGAATTTTTCATTGCATATATATTTATATCATTATATTGTTCAATTAAAGCTGAAAATCCTCCTGCATGGTCATAATGACCATGCGATAAGAAACATGCTTTTAAATTATTTAAAGGAATATTTAAAGTTTGAGCATTTTGCATAAATTTAGATGTTGTTCCAGCATCTAACAAATAATGATTATTCTCATATTGAATAGAAAAAGATAAACCATGTTCATTTAATAAATGATCATGTTTTTTATCTTCTATTAAAACTGTTACAATCATTTCTTTAATATAGCCTTAATTAATTCCTGATTATTTTTAGTACGTAACATTAATGATAATAAATCATCAACTGCCTGATCTGCTTTTGCAGAATTAAATGCTCTTCTAAATACTCTATTCACTTCTTGTTCATTTTCATCATGCAACAAGTCATCTCTTCTAGTCCCTGATTTAAGTACATCAATTGCAGGGAAGATTCTTCTTTCCTGTAATTTACGACTTAATACAACTTCCATATTTCCTGTCCCTTTAAATTCTTCATAAACAACATCATCCATCTTACTTCCAGTTTCTACTAATGCAGTTGCTAGAATTGTAAGACTTCCACTTTCTCTTGTATTTCTTGCTGCTCCAAAGAAACGTTTAGGCATATAAAAACATGCTGGGTCAATACCACCTGATAAAGTTCTTCCAGATGGTGAAACAGTTAAGTTATAAGCTCTAGTTAAACGTGTTAAGCTATCCAATAAGATAATAACATCCTTACCATGTTCCACTAATCTCTTTGCTCTTTCTATAACCATTTCTGATACTTTCTTATGTCTTTCAGGAATTTCATCAAATGTAGAATAAATAACTTCTACATTATCTCCCTGAATAGCTTCTTTCATATCTGTAACTTCTTCTGGTCTTTCATCAATTAATAAAACTAATAGATGCATTTCAGGATTACTTTGTAATACTGAAAGAGCTATTTCTTTCATTAATGTTGTTTTTCCTGCTTTTGGAGGAGAAACTATAATTCCTCTTTGTCCTTTTCCTATTGGAGATAATAAATCAACTAATCTCATAGATGTACTATTTTGATTTAAATGAATTCTCTCATTAGGAAAAATAGGTGTAAAATCTTCAAATTGCTTTCTATTTCTTGCAATTTCAGGATCAATTCCATTGATAGCCGTTAAATACATTAAAGCACTAAACTTTTCAGTTGGTTTAGCTTCTCTTTTATATCCAGTAATATAATCTCCTGTCTTCAATCTGAATCTTCTGATTTGAGATTGAGACAGATAAACATCATTAGGACCACTTAAAAAATTCGCACTTCTAATAAAACCAAAACCATCAGGTAAAACTTCTAAAAACCCAGTAACAAGTTCACCTTTACTGACAGACTCTTCTATCAATTCATCTCTTTCTACTTTATTATCCATATTTTTTTCCTTTCACTAAAATAATGCAAAAATACGTACAAATAAAAATAAATATAAAACAAATCCAAAAATAGCACGAACAATAATACCAATTATTGTCCATTTTAAACTTGCTTTACTTTTATTTGGATATGTATTTAGCCATACTAGAAACAAAAATATTCCTACTGCTGGAATCATAAAACATAATAAATTAACCCAAGGATTCACAACATCCTGTAAGTTTGTATCAGTTCTTATATATTCTTTTTCCTGTGTATTATAACCACATTGAGGACAATATCTTTCATTATCTTCTAATTTATAACCACATTGTCTACAATACATCTAAACACCTCTCTATAAAAAAAACATTGAAATTAGATTAATAACAAATGCAATAGTTGCCCAAGTTGCACAACCCTTAGCTCTATTAGGCGTTTTATTTTTCATACAAAACCACATAATATATCCAATAATTGGTGAAATAAAAGCAATCGCATTTAACCAGAATGATTGCTTATCCATCATATCATTTCTATGAATTTCAACTTTATTATCATTCACAATATTTTTATTTTCATAAACATGCCCATCATTTTTATGAATTGCACTTCCGCATTCACTACAAAACATAGCATCTTCTAATAACTTTGCACCACAATTTTCACAATACATATATTTTCATCTCCTTTTCATTATAGTATATAGGTAATATAAAAATTTGTCAAAAAAATAGATATCGATTTCTCGATATCTATTCTACAGCTAAATTAAATTTAAATGAAGCATCTTCTCCAGCTACAGTCACTGCAAAAGAACCATTTAATTTTTTGAATTTATATTCTTTTTCTTCTTTAGATACTGAAAGTTCTTTAATGATTTCATCATTATTTAAAACACAGATTCTTAAATTTCCACTATCAACTTTTAATCCAGTAATAGTAACCATCATATCTGAATCTCCAACAAGACTTGTATGATATAAAGTTTTAACACCATTAAATTTTTCAGCAGAAATTTCAGTGTTACATACACCACCTAAAGTTTCAAAACCTTCTAAACCAGTTGCTTCTACATCACCTTTAATAATATTTTCATCAGTAATATTAGTTAAAGTGTTTTCTTTACTTTCACCTTTAGAACATGCAGTTAATCCAAATACTAACGCACATACTAATAATAAATTTAATAATTTTTTCATATTTTTTTCCTCCCTTTTTTATATCAAAAGAGAACCTTGCGGTTCTCTATGTATTAATTTGTATAATTATCAAAATATCCTTGTACTAATACTACAGGAGTACCTTTATCTCCTGAACCACTAGTTAAGTCACATAATGATCCAATTAAGTCAGTTAATTGACGAGGAGTTGTTCCTTGAGCAGCCATATTACCAACTAAATCATCACTCTTTTCTTGAATTGATTTACTAATTGCTGCTTTTAATTCTTCACCAGTTAAATCTTTAAAATCATTATCTGCTAAATATTTTAATTTTAATTCATTTGGTGTTCCTACTAAACCATCAGTAAATGCAGGAGAAACAACAGGATCTGCTAATTCCCAGATTTTTCCTTGAGGATCTTTAAAAGCACCATCTCCATAAACCATAACTTCTACATGTTTACCAGTAGCTTCTAAAACTCTAGCTTGAATATCTAATACTAAATCTTTACATTCTCTTGGGAATAATTTTACTGTATCTTCAGTAGATTTATTAGATCCTAATAAACCATATTTAGTATTATATCCACTACCATTGATAGATTCATTCATAATATCATCTAATCCTAATACTACAGATGCACCATTAGCATATAAAATACGTTTAGTACGAGCACGAGTATGGATATCACAGTTAATAATTTTATCAGTGTAGTTTAAGATTGTTTTTGCTTGGTTAGCAAAAATAATTTCAACTTCTGCACCACAAGATTTTACTAATTCACCATAATATTCAACATAATCTACACCAGTAAATTCATGTTTATTTTCACCAAATAATTCTCTATATTTTTCTAAAGTTAATACATCACTATATGGATTAATTCCAGCTGCATCAATTTTATCTAAACTTACTAATTCATTTCCAACTTCATCAGATGGATAGCTTAACATTAATACAACTTTTTTAGCTCCTTTAGCAATACCTCTTAAACAGATTGCAAAACGGTTACGAGATAAGAT
>JAZLDV010000123.1:0-27743 GCA_045614925.1 Coprobacillaceae bacterium
TGTCAGATCTCTCTGACTCTCTTATTCTTATTGACGTGTTATTGTTCAGTTTTCAATGTTCCTGCCACCCGTTTCGTCGAGTGCTCAGTTATAATATCACACCATCTTCCTCTTGTAAAGTCTTTTTTACAATTTTTTTAACTTTTTTTCTTTTCCTTTTTAGTATACTCTTAAAAAAGAAAAATATGCAACAACTTTAAGTCGTTACATATTTATAATGGTTTCTTTTTAATTTGTGAAAATTGTCTTGGATACTTTGATGGTGTACTTTTCTTTTTCTTAATATACATATTACATCTATGATCATTTTCATCAGTCAATGTAAAATCTTCTTCTTTATATAGTTCTCCACCTAATGTTGCAATTCCTTTTTTAGCTTCTTCATATTCTTCTTTTGCTTTTAATCCTTTTAATGTAATAAAGTCTCCTCCAACTTTTACTAAAGGTAAACATAATTCATCAAGAATATTTAATCTCGCTACTGCTCTAGCTGTTACAATATCAAAACTTTCTCTATGTTTGATTGCATATTCTTCTGCTCTTGCAGAGATTGCTTCTACATGATCCAATTCTAACTGATGTGTTAATTCTTTTAAGAATGTAATTCTTTTTGTTAGTGAATCTACAATTGTTATTTTTAAATTTGGATAAACAATTTTTAATGGAATAGATGGGAATCCTGCTCCTGCTCCAATATCACATAAAGACTGATTATCTAATTTATAATCAAACGATATAGTTAATGAATCATAAAAATGTTTTAAATAAACACCTTCTTCATCAGTAATTGCTGTTAGATTCATTTTTTCATTCCATTCAACTAACAACTCAAAATATCTTCTAAATTGAGCTATCTGTTTATCAGATAACTCAATTCCTTTTTCTTTTAATGCTTGTATAAATTGTTCCTGGTTCATAGTATTCCTCTTAATAATTTTGTTTTAAATGAATTAATAATACTGAAATATCAGCTGGATTAATACCTGAAATTCTAGAAGCTTGCGCTATAGAAATAGGTCTAATCTGAGATAACTTTTGTTTCGCTTCTAGACTTAAATTTAATACATCATCATAATTTAAATCTGATGGAATTTGTTTTTCTTCCATTTTTTTCGTTTTTTCTACTTGTCTTAATGTTTTTTCAATATAACCTTTATATTTAATTAAGATAGTGACTCTTTTTTCTTCTTCTAATGTTAATGAAGTTTCACCAATATAAGGTTTAATCTTTTGATAATCCATTTCTGGTCTTTGTAATAATGTTTTTGCACTAATACCTTCAGTTAAACGAGATGATCCTAAAGACTCTAACACATCATTAATTTCATGTTTAGGTGTAAAACGAATAGTCTCTAATCTTTCAATTTCATTTGCAATATTATCCATTTTATTTAAATAAGCCTGATATGCTTCTTCACTTACTAAATGAGCGTCATACCCATGTTTTCTAAGTCTTTCATCTGCATTATCATGTCTTAATAATAATCTATATTCTGCTCTTGATGTTAACATACGATAAGGTTCTTCAGTTCCTTTTGTAACTAAATCATCAATCATAACACCAATATAAGCTTCATCTCTTTTTAAAATTAATGGTGGTTCGTTATTTAATAGTTTTGTTGCATTAATACCTGCAATCAATCCTTGAGCTGCTGCTTCTTCATAACCACTTGTCCCATTAATCTGACCTGCAGTAAATAAATTTTTAATTACTTTTGTTTCTAATGATGGCCATAACTGTAAAGGATCAATTGCATCATATTCAATTGCATATGCATATTTTAATATAACGCAGTTTTCTAATCCTGGGATTGTTCTGATCATCATTTCTTGTATATCATGTGGCATAGATGTAGAGAACCCTTGAACATAAATTGTATTCATTTCTTTTGATTCAGGTTCTAAGAAAATCTGATGCTGAGGTTTATCAGAAAATTTAACAATCTTATCTTCAATAGAAGGACAATATCTTGGACCTATTCCTTTAACTATACCTGAATACATACTACATTTTGATAAGTTTTCTTTAATAATTGTATGAGTTGTTTCATTTGTATATGTTAAATAACATGGTGTCTGTTCCTCTATTGGAATATATTCTGTTGTTTCATAACTAAATGCTAATTCATCATCAGTTCCAGGCTGAACTTGTGTTTTCGAATAATCTACACTATTAATTTCTACTCTTGGTGGAGTTCCTGTTTTTAATCTTTGAATTCTAAATCCTAAATCTCTTAATTTATCAGATAAGAATAATGAAGGTTCTTCATTGTCTGGACCACTTACAGTTTTAGTTGCACCAACTAAAATTTCTGCTTTTAAATATGTTCCAGTTGTTAAAATAACAGTTTTTCCTTCATATACACTTCCATCCGCTAAAATAACACCACCTACAGTATCATCTTGAATAATAAGATCTTCTACCATACCTTCAACAATATCAAGATTTTCCTGTTCTTTTAAAACTTTTTGCATATATCTAGGATATGCTTTTTTATCTGCTTGTGCACGTAAAGATTGAACTCCTGGTCCTTTAGCAGTATTTAACATTTTTAATTGAAGATATGTCGCATCAGAAGTTTTACCCATTTGTCCACCTAAAGCATCTACTTCTCTTACAATAATCCCTTTAGCAGGACCACCAATAGAAGTATTACAAGGTAAAGACCCAACATTATCAAAATTAGAAGTTACTAATAAAGTTTTTTTACCAATTCTTGCTGGTGCTAAACACGCTTCAATACCTGCATGTCCTCCTCCAACAACAATAACATCATACATATAAAACACCTCTCTTCGCCTTCCTATATTAGCATAATTTTTTTATATATTCAATTTAATATTGAAGCATATAATAAATCAAAAGAATATAAAAATGATATAATACTTTAGGGAGGATTTGTTATGAATTTACAAAAATTATTAGATGATAATAAGAATATTGCAGTAATCGGTGTAAGCGAAGATAAAGAAAAATATGGATATAAAATATTTAAAGCTCTTTTAAATCATCAATATAATGTCTATGGTATATCTCATAAATATACATCTATAGATAATATCAAAGTTTATTCTTCTTTATATGAAATTAATGAACCTATTGATATTGTTATCTTTGTAGTTAATAAACAAGCTGCATATTCTTATGTTGACCAAATGAAAAAATTAAATATAAATATTGCATGGATGCAACCTAATACTTATGATGAAGAGTTATTATCTTATATGGATACATTAACAATTATTAAAGATTGTATCTTAATACAGCTAGAAAATAAAAAAACCAGTTAAAACTGGTTTTTTATTATTTTCTATTTAATTTTAGTAAGCGAAGAAAGTAACACCTTCATCAGCATATTGTGCCCAGTTAGCGCTTGTTAATTTTTCTCCATTTACTGTTACATTATTATACATAACTTGAATAGTTAATGCTCCTGAGTTATTTACAATTAATTTTTCTCCAGCAGGAACAGTAATATCACAATCTTGTAAAACAATTGTATTTTCTGCATCTAAAACGATTTGACCATTTAATTCAACTTCATCAAAAGTGATTTGTAAAACTGTTTTGTCAGCAATAATATTTCCGTTAATTGTTTTATCTGCGAATGATACTGTTTCATAAGCTCCAGCTTCTGCAAAGTTTTCACTTAATACAATATTTTCAGCAGGAGTTACTACATTTTCAGGATTTGGTTTTTCTGGGAAAACAGCATTTTCATCATAGTTTTGATCAAATGAATCTTTTTCATTTACCCAGTTGTATTGTGTAGCAATAACATTAATTCCTAAATCAATTGTTGGTTTTAATTCACCATAGTTAGCTTCATTACCTACAGTTGTTGGCATGAATAATACTAATGTACAATAGTATTCTTCATTTGGTTCTAACCATTGCCATGAATCTAATGCTAAAGGATTAGTTCCATCTGGTAAAGCAACACCAGCTTGATGAGCTGTAGATAATTTATCTGACCATACAGCAGGTGCATATGGTGGGTTGATACATGCCATATCTCTATTAGTTAATGGTGTGAATCCCCAAGTAGCTGAGTTATTGCAGTAAGCTTGGATATAATCAGATAAAGTGAATAATTCTCCAGCTACGTTAATTCCAGCTTTTTCATCAATAATATCAACATTCATTTGATATTCTAATGCTAAAGTTCCTTTGTTTACAAATTTGAAGTAAGCTACTTCAGCATATCCAGGTTCCCATAAAGCATTTTGGTTAAATACTGGATCAGTTTCATTTAAAACTTTCCATTTGTCGTCAGCGATTTTTCCGTCAACAACATCTTCTTGAGTTGCATAGTAAACTTCGATGTCTAAGTTACCAGCTTGAATTTTATTAATTGCGCTAGTAGCAGAATCAGTAAACCAAGCAAAAGTTGTTCCTACTAACATAGCGCAGCATAATAATAATGATAATACGCTAGTTAATAATGATTTTCTTGTTTTATTCATCATAATTTCCTCCCTTTCATAATTTTTGATAAATTGAACATCTTTAATTGTATGCCTTTTACCAAAATATGTCAAGACACTGCAAAAAAAATATCGATTTTTCACATTTATTATAACGACTTTTGTCTATTTCCAAAATTTTATTATCACAAATAATAAAAGAAAAGAGTATAAAAAAAAGATAGTCATCGACTATCTCCAAAAACTTGCTCTACCACTACCTACAGAAACAATTTCATATCTTGCGTTATAAGAAGTAGGACCTGTAAAATAAGTTCTTCCTCCTCTTTCACTTCCTTTAAAGATATCAATTTTATTTCCTCTAATAGCTCCTCCTCTATCTACAACAATACCATAAATAGTAGAAGGTAAATTTAAATTATGATTTGTAATTTTGATAACTGTTCCAAAAGGAATAGATCTATCAGCAGCTAAACAATAATACTTTTTACCATTATAAGTTAAGAATGGTGTATCTGTATTATTAACACCGTTTTTTGCAGATAATTTAACACCTGAAGCAGAAGATCCTCCACATCCTGTACAATCTCCACCAAAAGTAGTTAATCTACCACTGAATGTTGTTCCTTTTTCAACACCACCGTATTTAATGATTTCTGGAACCATTTCTTTAATAATTTTTTCTTTTACTACAGTTCTAGAAATTTCTTTCCCGTTAGAATAATTAACTAAGTAAGTTCTTTCAACTTTTCCATTTTTACCTTCTTGAGTTACAGTTTTAGTCCAAGTTCCAGAACCTGTCTTTTTAGTTGTATATGGAATCTTTTCTACTTTAACTAACTCTTTTGATTCTAAACGAGTAATTTCAATTAAATCATTATCTTGTACAATATCAGTAATTTCTTTATTTATCTTATCATCTTTATTCAGATTTACATTCAATTCTTCTAATACATTTTCTACTGTATCCTGTTTTACAAGATAGCTTTTTGTTTCCTGAACACCATCTTTTAATTCAATGTCTACAGTTGGAATAAAGTCTACAATTGTGTTTACTGCACTTGCTGAAACAGTCGCAAACATAACCATACCATATACAACTAAAGCCGCTAATAAAGCTTTCGTACGACTATTTGTATTCTTTAATCCATTTTTAATTTTGTTTAACATAATTTCCTCCTTATTTAATCCCAAACATTCTTTTGGCATTAAATGCTGTGATTCTAGCAACGTCTTCTATCTCCATGTTTTTTAGCTTCGCTACTTCCTGGGCAATATACACAACATTTGCTGGCTCATTCAACTTTCCTCGAAATGGGTGAGGCGCTAAATAAGGACAGTCTGTTTCGATCATTAAATGATCAATACCAATTTTTGTGGCAACCTCTTTCGGTACTTTTGCATTCTTAAATGTCACTGGTCCAGCAAGTGAGATCGCAAATCCCAATTCTACGTATCTTCTTGCCATATCATATGAACCACTATAACAATGCATGATTCCACGGTGTGCTGATTCTTTTAAGATGTTATAAGTATCTTCATAAGCATCTCTTGCATGAATAACAATAGGCTTATCAAATCTCTTAGCCATCTCTATTTGTTTTATAAAGATGTCTTTTTGTTTATCCCTAGGAGCACTTTCCCAGTAATAATCTAGCCCAATTTCACCTATCGCAACAGCACGAGGGTCTTGTATTAATTGTTCTATAATTTTTAAGTCTTCTTCAGTTGTATCCTTACAGTCATTAGGACTAATCCCTACTGCTGCATAAATAAATGGATACTCATTTGCTATTTCTATTGCTTTTTTCGATGACTCCACATCATACCCTACAACAACCATATGTGAGACATTATGATTTAATGCATTTAAAATATAACTATCTCTTTGTTCATACAATTGTTCGCTATTTAAATGTGTATGTGTATTAAAGTACATATCTACCACCCACGGGCATAATAGCAAAAAAATATATTTTTGTCAAATTTCTAAACACACTTTTTTAAAAAATATTGATTAAAAGCCATATTTTGCATTTAAACATATCAAAAATTTGTATTTTTGACAAATTAACATATTTTTCATTTACTATTTTTATGAACTCTTTCTCATATTTTTATACATATTTTATATAAATTTGCACAAAAAAATAGAAAATAGCCTCACTATTTTCTATTTTTATTTTATTATTTTATATAATTATGTAGTTTATTTGAGTAATCTCTAATCATTTTCTTATACTTATTACTCTTATAAACATACATTTCAGCTCGTTATATTTTATAAAAATCACATAATATAAAAATAGGATCTATCGATATCACATCGATAAAATCCTATTTTAATTCTTATTGAACGTTATAATTATATCTATTAAATACAATGCTTACAGGTAAATCATTTACGATACTTTCAATAGTATGTCCTAATAAATCAGCAACAGTTACTTCAACTAATTTGTCGAATTTTTTGCTTTCAGGAATATTAATTGTATCAGTAACAACAACTTCTTTAGCTTGGCTATTGCTTAATCTTTCAATTGCAGGTCCTGATAATACACCATGTGTACATGCGATATAAACATCTTTAGCACCTTTTTCTTTTAATACGTTAATACCAGCAACAATAGTTCCTCCAGTATCAATCATATCGTCTACGATAATACAGTTTTTACCTTCAACATCCCCAATGATTCCCATAACTTCTGCAACATTTGGTTTTGGTCTTCTTTTATCAATGATTGCTAATGGACAATCTAATGCGATAGACATTTTTCTTGCACGAGTAGCCCCACCATGGTCTGGTGAAACGATACATAAATCTTCGATATTTTTTTCATCGAAATATTTGCAGATTAAAGGTAATGCTTCCATTTCATCTACTGGAATATCAAAGAATCCTTGAATTTGTCTAGCATGTAAATCTACAGTAATAACTCTGTCTACACCAGCTACTGTTAATAAATCAGCAACTAATTTAGCAGTAATTGGTTGTCTAGCTTTTGCTTTTCTATCTTGTCTTGCATAACCAAAATATGGAATCACTGCAGTGATTTCTTTAGCAGATGCTCTTTTTAAAGCATCAGTCATAACTAAGATTTCCATTAAGTTTTCAGTCACTGGATTAGATGTAGATTGAATGATAAATACATGTTTTCCTCTCACTGATTCTTCAATTTCAACTAAGATTTCTCCATCAGCAAAGTGATGAACTTTACTTTTTGCTACAGTTGTTCCTACAACTTCAGCAACAGAATGTGCTAACTCCTGGCTTGATGATAAAGCGAATATTGCAAAATTGTTTTTCATAATCCCCTATTTCTCCTTGTTTCTTCTTTCATATTCTTTATTTCTTACTTCTTCTAATACTTTACTATAACCTTCTTTATTTACTTGTTTAGCTCTAGCTATAGCCATTGCATCTTTTTCAACATTTTTAGTAATTGTTGAACCAGCTGCAATATAAGCATTATCTTCAATAATAACAGGTGCAACTAAATTTGCATTGCATCCAACAAATACATTATTCCCAATTTGAGTTAATGATTTGTTTTTCCCATCATAATTAGAAGTAATTGTCCCACAACCTAAATTCACATTTTCTCCTACAATAGCATCCCCTACATAAGTTAAATGCGAAGCTTTGCTGCCTTTACCAAAAACAGCTTTTTTCATTTCTACGAAATTTCCTAAGTGAGCATTCTCTTGTATATGGCAATTTGTTCTAAGTCTTGCATATGGTCCAATATCTGCACCATTTTCTACAATTGAATCACTAATCACAGAGAACTTAATTTCAACATTATCTTTAACAACAACATTATTGAATTCACAATAAGGTCCTATATGACAATGTTCTCCAATAACAGTATTTCCTTTAATAATACAACCAGGTTCAATTGTTGTATTACTTCCAATCACAACATCTCTACCAATATAAGTATGACTTGGATCAATAATATTAACACCATTTAATAAATGTTCTCTATTTACTCTATCTCTTAAGATTTGAGTTGCTTCTGCTAAAGCAACGCGGTCATTAATACCACCTACTTCATCAAAATCATCAATCTTATATGCATCTACTTTTAAACCTTCCTCATTCATAATACCAATAACATCAGTTAAATAATATTCATTTTGAGCATTCTGATTTGTAATCTTTGATAAAGCATTAAATAACGCAATATTATCAAAGCAATACTCACCAGTATTCATTTCAGTAATATGCATTTGCGACTCTTTTAAATCTTTATATTCAGTAATACCAGTCACTTGACCATTTTCTTTAATAATTCTACCATAATGAGTCGATACATCACAATCAGCACTCATAACTGTTGCATAATTGTTATGTTCTTTATGATATTCAATGAAACCTTTTAATGTTTCCTTTCTAATTAAAGGGGCATCACCGCATAATACTAAAGTCATTCCTGCTTGTCCATCTAATACATCTTTTGCTTGTATAACGGCATGTCCAGTTCCTAGCTGCTCATACTGATAAACAAATGTTACACCATCTACGATCTGTTCCACATGTTCAGCACCATGACCAACAATCACGATAATTTCATCTACACCTAAACCCTTTAATTCATCAACAACATGATTAATCATAGGTTTGTACAAAACTTCATGTACAACCTTAGGCATATCAGATTTCATACGAGTTCCTTTACCTGCTGCTAATACAACTGCATTAATTTTCATATGAATCACTCCCTAACGCCCTTATCATAACAAAAAAACAACCAAAAAAAAAGAGTAAACTCAAATACTCTCCTTTTTTCCAATAAAAAATTCTATTTATTCAATATTTCAGTCATTCTTACAAATGGATATTTATATTTAAAATGATGATATGCTCTTTTTAGCACATTTTCATCACGAGTCATACCAAATACACAAGATCCACTTCCTGACATTAAAGCGCCATCCAATCCTAAAGATAACATCTCATCTTTAATCTTTTGAATATCTTCAACCATATCAATAGAAGGAGCTTCTAAAGTATTAGCTAAGCAATCTACAACACTATCATAATCATTATCTTCAATTGCTTTTTTCATACTTAATATATCCGGATGAACAGCCGTATTTAAATCTAACATACCAAAAGACTTCTTAGTAGAAACACCTTTTTTAGGTTTAACTAATAATAAATGACAATTAAAATCATGATCAATAAAATCTAATTTTTCACCAATCCCTCTTACTAATGCCATCTTCTCATAAACACAAAAAGGAATATCAGCTCCTACTTCTTTTCCAATACTTGCTAGAGTTTCTAAAGATAAATTCAAGTTAAACATTTCATTCATTGCTCTTAAAACTGCAGCACCATCTGCACTTCCACCAGCTAAACCAGCTTGTGTTGGAATATGCTTAAAAATATGAATTTTAACACCTTTATTAATATTATATCTTTCAATTAATATTTGTGCGACTTTATACATAATATTACGTTCATCAGTAGGCATTCTTGTATTATTTGATGTAATTTCAATTCCCTCATCAATAGGATCAATATAAATTAAATCATGTAATCCTATTGGTGCCATAATCATATCTAATTCATGATATCCATCTTCTCTTCTACTTACAACATCTAATGCAAGATTCACTTTTGCATAAGCTTTTACTTTCATACTTACCTTCCTTTCATTGGATAAATCTTTCTTGCTACTCCTTTAGTATCAATACCACCCATACCATCATCCTTATGTGAAGTCTTTAATATAATATTTTCAATATCACAATAATTTCTCACACTTTCACTTGCAACCTGACTTGCTATAAAAACAGGATCTAAAGCATGAATATTCATTCTTTTAGGACTTGAAGCAAAATTCGCTCCACTTGCTAAAAGCATCTCATAATAAGACTGACAAGCCCCTGCAATAATAATCAGTTCATCCTTATCACTCTGATAATGTCTAGCATTCTTAATTGTGTGTATATAATCATAAGAATGAAGATAATTATCTAAAATCTTTGGATCTTTATCTTTTCTTAATGCATCATGTCCTGTAATTACAAGAATATGAGGTTTATGAAGCTGAAGAAGTGAAACAACCTTATCTTTCATCTCACTTTCTTTTATATAATAACAATCACTTCTAATCCCCAATTCTTTATATTTTTCTTTACACATCTTAAGATAATCTCTATCCCCATCCAAATGTAAAACTTTACCTTTTAATAAAGATTTATTATCAAGATGAAAATACACATCATCTTTTAACTGTATATCACTTAATTCCAGATCATCTTTAACACTATCTGCAACTAATCTTAACTCAACTCCTCTTAAATAATAAATATCACTTTGAATATCTACTATTTCAAAAAGAATATCTCTGTTATATTTCTTTCTAACAACATAATCACCAATATTCATCAAACCACCATAATATTATATGGTCTTATAAATATTTTGTGATTTCTATATAATCTTCTATACTTAACTGTTCTGCTCTTGCTTTCTCACTAATATGACACTTATCTAAAATATCTTTAGTCTCATCTTTAAATAAAGACTTTAAATTATTGTAAATTGTCTTCCTTTTTTGAACAAACGCCTGTTTTAATACTTTAGATAACTTTTCATTATATTCTTTAGTTTTATATATAGATATAATTGCACTATCTACATGAGGTGCAGGATCAAACACATTTCTAGATACATTCATATCATATTGAATAGTTCCTATACTTTCTATCATAAAAGTTAAAGGACTATGATAATTTTTATCAGTTAATTTTAATGCGACTTCTTTTTGCACCATTGAATGAATACTATGTAAAGACGCATTAGAAGTAATAATATGTTCAATAATATCAGAAGTAATATAATAAGGAAGATTAGCAACAATACATACCTTCTCATATGTCTTCTTTAATTCTTCTACTACATTATATAAATCAACAGTTAAAAAATCCTGAAACACTATCTCAACATTATCAAACTCACCTAATGATTCATTTAATAAATCTTTTAATCTTTCATCAATCTCAAAACATAAAACATGTCCTGCTTTATAAGCTAACTGTTCACTTAATGCCCCAAGTCCTGGACCAATCTCTATAACACAAGTATTTTTATCTACTGGTGTTGTATCTACAATCTTTTTAATTGTATTTAAATCGATTAAGAAGTTTTGACCAAACTTCTTTGTCGCTGACATTCCATATTTATCTAACAAATACATTGTATTTGATTTCTTCGCTATATCTTTCATTTCTATCACCTATATTTAGTATATAATATTCATTTTTTCATGTCAAAATAAAAGGGCAATCCTAAAATTGCCCAATATATTATTCTATTCTATCTTGTTTCTTTTTTTCAATCATCATCAATAATGAAACTGCAATAACTACTAGAATAATAAATATTATAGATTGATATGGTATTTTTGTATAATCTAATATATCAGTAACAATCACAACTCCAACTATAACTACTGATGATAACTTATTCTCATTTCTTAAAAAATAAGCCAATAGACATATCGCAATGACCTCTACAAATATATTCACTTCTTTACTGTAAGGTTCTAATAATGGAAATATAGTTATAATTATATCTGTTATCAGCCAATCAAATATTAATACTAAAAACCAATAATTATTTTTAATATAATTTTTTATATCATTTAAAAATCTTTTAAATCCTTCTACATTATATCCTTCCATAATTTCACACTCCTTTTTATAAATATACTTTTTTATTATTCAGTTGAGCATAAAACATCTTACAATTATTGTGATCCTAATAATTTATCAATATATTCATATGCAGTCTTCTCTTTTGCAATATAATATGTATCATTCAATGAAATATATTCACCTAATAAATTGATATAAAATACTTTATTGATACCTCCCATATAAACACTAATGCCATCACCTTCAGGAACTGCATCTTTTTTAAGGTCTATTGTATCAACTACTTTTAAAGAATTAAGGTATGAAATAAATTCTTTAGTTTCTTCATCACTTAATGTCATTTCTCTATATGGAGGTCTATCTTCAATAACTTTAACAAGTAATATCTCTTTACTATTAATTATATGAAATGGATAATTTTTATGATTAATAAAGATACTCACACAAATAACTATCACAACAAATACTACAATAGCTATAATACCTTTTTTTGACTTCATATAATTCCCCTCCTTAACATTTCATATTTCTAAAATAATATTCTTAATAATACATATTATTTTTCTTTCCTTTAAATACAACGCTATATTAAAAGATTATCTTTTAAAAACACCTTTTAGTTACACTTACATTATACCATATGAATACTTCTTTTACAAAAAAATTACATAAAAAAATATCAAAAAAAAAGATGTGATTCAATAAATCACATCTTCATATTTTTATGCTTTTTCACTTAAATAACGACTTAAGAATTCTTTTGTTCTATCTTCTTTAGGATTTTCAAAGATATCTTGAGGTGTCCCTTGTTCAGCAATAACACCTTTATCCATAAATACAACTCTTGTTGATACATCTCTAGCAAAAGCCATCTCATGTGTAACAACAATCATTGTTAATCCTTCTTTAGCTAATTCTTTCATTACATCTAAGATTCCACCAACCATTTCAGGGTCTAATGCTGAAGTTGGTTCATCGAATAATAGAACTTCAGGATTCATACATAATGCTCTTGCAATCGCAACACGTTGTTTTTGACCACCTGATAATTGTGTACTTCCTGCATTTGCAAATTGTAACATACCTACTTTTTCTAAATATTTTAAAGCAGTCTGTTTTGCTTCTTCTTTATTTTTCTTTAATACTTTGATTTGTCCAATCATACAGTTTTCTAAAACTGTTAAGTTATTAAATAAGTTAAAACTTTGAAATACCATTCCTACTTTAGATCTATATTGATTAATATCTAAACCTTTTAAGATATCTTTACCATGGAATAATATATGTCCATCATCCATTCTTTCTAATAAGTTAATACATCTAAGTAAAGTTGATTTACCACTACCACTTGATCCAATAATAGTTACAACTTCACCTTTTTCAATATTAAAATCAATATCATTTAATACTTTAAGATTATTAAATTGTTTTTTTAAATGCTGTACTTGAATAATTGGTTCCATATAATCTCCTAACTACAATAATCCATACCACTTGTATTTGTAGTACCCATTTTCTTTTCAATATAATTTAAAACATAAGTAGAAATAGTTGTTAATACTAAATAAATAATCATAGAAATAAAGAATGTTTCGATAAATCTATAGTTAGATCCTGCAATAGATGTAGTCTGGAAATAAATTTCTGTAACACCAATACAATTTAACATAGAACTGTCTTTAATATTAACAATTAACTGATTTCCAATTGATGGAAAACTGTTTTTAATAGCTTGTGGGAAAATAATTGATAATAACGTTTGTGAAGTTGTCATACCAATACTTTTCGCTGCTTCAGTTTGTCCTTTATCAACAGATTGAACACCTGAACGAATAATTTCAGCCATATAAGCCCCTGTATTAACAGAGATAATAACTAAACCTGCAGTAATCTGATTCCATCCTAATACTGGTAATAATAAGTTATATAAGAATACTGCCTGAATTAACATTGGTGTTCCTCTGAATACCCAAATATATAATCCTGTAATCCATTGTCCTAATTTTTTAATTACTTTTATAATAACTGGATCATATTCATTGATTTCAATCGCTCTAATACCACCTACGAATAAACCAATCACTAAACCTGCAACTGTCCCTACAACTGCAAATAATAAAGTTGTCTGTATACCATATTTAAACATTGGTATATTTCTTTGAAATATTTCCCATGCTTTTACAAAATCTATACTCATCCTTTTATTCCTCTACTGGCTGATTTAATACAGCTTCTGACATTAAATTATTTCTTTCATCTTCACTAATTTTATCTAAAGCTGCTTGAACTGCATTAAAGAAATCAGTTCCTCTTGTACCTTCTTTTAATCCAATAGATACTGTTGTATCAGCTTCAAATCCTTTACCTTCATCAAATTTAACAACTGTTAAATCTTTATTTGCTGCTAAAACACCTTCAGCTACAGCCATTTCAGCTGTAATACCATCTACTGTTCCTTGTTGTAAAGCAACAACCATTTCTGGATAAGTTGCTTTAGGAGTTACGTGATTTACACCTTCAATTTGATCAATAACGTCATCATAACTTGTTCCTTTTTGACCAACTACATTTTTACCTGCAAATTGTTGAATATCAGTAAATGATGCTTCAGCACTATCTTTACGAACAATCATGATCATTCCTTTACTATCATAATATGGAGTTGTAAAGTCAATTCCTTGTTCTCTATCTTCATTTGCTGTCATCCCTGCAATAATTGCATCAATATCTCCACTTTGTAATGATAATGGTAAACCATCCCAAGAGATTTTTTTAATTTCTAATTCTAATCCTAATTCATCAGCAATTTTTTTAGCAATTTGAACATCATATCCATCTGCAAATCCTGCTGCTCCTAAAGATACAGTTGAATCACTTTCTTCACTTGTTTGCCAGTTAAATGGAGCATAACCACATTCCATTCCTACTACAAATGTATCTTTTTCTTCATTGTTTGATCCTCCACATCCTACTAATGTGATTGTTAAGGCTAATGCCATTAATAATTTTGAAATTCTTCTCATAATCTTTTTCCCCTTTTCTTTCCTTATCTACAAAATAAAAGTCATGCTATTAACATGACTTATCGTTCATATTTAATAGCGCCACTTCATAAATGAAGGAGTGTTATAAGTATTTCCTATAACCCCAAGATGCCCTTTGCCAAGGCTCACCTTTCGGCAATGATTACCTTTCATACGTTTCATAGTCCGCCAACTCCACGCATTACTCTGACGCATTGCTGCCTCTATACTTTTATCTGCATATTTAATGTTACTCTCATACAATTACTATGTCAATAATATTTTAATATTCCATAAAAAAATATATTTTCATTTTACATTTTCATAAAATTATTCTTTATTATTGTCTATTTTATCTAAAATATCCTGCTTACTAATACCAGCCATATTCAGTTTCTTAAATAAAGCTTTGGCATTTCCATGCCCTAAATGAAATAACCCATAAACAAGTTCTCTTCTTTTCTTATCCCCAATAATATCTAAAGAAATAAACTCTTCCCAGCTAATACTCTCTTTATTATTATCAAAAGAAACTAAATGATTTAATGCTTCTATAATTGCTTCTTTTCTTGCTTCAGCAATCCCTACCTTATTCTTTCCTATCGCATCTTTCTTTTCTACAAATGCATGTTTTGCATTTGGGACTCTTTCCATAACTTTAGATCTTATCTTTTTTCCAGGAAAATCCGGATCAGTTAAAACAATAATATCTCTATATCGACTTGTCTGTTCAATCAGATCCAATACATCATCATCTATACCTAAACCATGTGTTTCAATTGTATCAACATCAAACAGTTCTTTTAAAACTGCACTATCTGTTTTTCCTTCAACAACTATAACTTCTTTTATCTTTTTCATACTATCACCTACATCATTATAAACAATATGCATATACTTTTCTATATGTTATTTTCCTAAAAAAATATTTACTTTTATTTTTGATTGTGTTATTTTGTTTTCGATAACTGTTTATCGGTTTTTCAATAACTTATAGGAGGGTTTATGTTATGAAAATAATTACTGATACTTCTTCTTTGATTTCTCCTATGGATGGAGAAAAAATAGGAGTTCAAGTTTTACCTGTTACTGTAACAATTAATGGTTTTACTTATAGAGATTATTTAGATATAAGTACAAGTCATTTTATTGATATGATTAATTTAGGCGGTATACCTATGACATCTCAGCCAGCTATCGGAGAAGTGATGGATGCATATGAACGTAGTAATGAAGATATCTTAGCTATTACAATTGCTGATGGTTTATCTGGAACATATATGAATGCTGTAGGAGCAAAAAATGCAAGTGATAATCCTGAACGTATTCATGTTGTAAACAGTGAAACTTTAGCAGGATGTTTAAAATATATTGTAGAGAAAGCTGCGTCTTTAAATCAGTTAGGTTTAAATATCAATGAAATTAAACAGCAGTTAAAAGAATCAATTGAAAGTTCTGTTTCTTTTGTGATTCCATCAAACTTTGATTTTCTAGCAAGATCTGGAAGATTAACACCTATTGCTGCAAAGATTGCAGGTATGTTAAAAATTGTTCCTGTCTTAACTCAAACTAAAGATCGTACTAGAATTGAACCATTTACTATTAAAAGAACTGTCAATAAAGCCATAGAAAGTATTGTTAATCATTTACACAAATTAAATGTAGATGATTCTTATCTTATTTTTATATCTCATGCTAAAGCTGAATTATTAGCAAATAAAGCTGTAAAAACATTAAGAGAAGAGTTTAAGAATACTTATATTGAATTGTTAGAATTATCTGCAAGTCTATCTACACATGGAGGGCCTGGATGCATTGTAATCCAGGCAATAAAAAAGTAATATGAAAATACTTATTACTCTTTTGATTGGATATATTATTGGTTCTATTCCTGCAGCATTAGTTGTAGGAAAAGTATTTTATAATAAAGATGTAAGACAATATGGAAGTGGAAACTTAGGTGGAAGTAATACTGGAAGAGTATTAGGAAAAAAAGCAGGACTAGCAGTTATGGCTTTAGATGTACTTAAAGCAATTATTTCTATATCAATTGTTTATTTCTTATATCATGATCTTTCTTATTTATTATTATGTGGTATTGCTACAAATATTGGTCATTGTTATCCTGTATTTGCTCATTTCAAAGGAGGAAAAGCAGTTTCTACGTTTGTTGGCTATTTAATGGGAATCACATGTTATGTTTATCATGATCCTTTATTCTTTATTATTCCTATTGGTGTTGCTTTGATTGTTTTATATTTAACAAAAATAGTTTCTATTTCTAGTATTATATGTTGTTTAGCAGTGTCTTTATATATTTATGTAAAACTAGGTTTTACACCTACTTTTATCACTACTTTTATTTTAGCTTTATTTTTAATTTATAGACATAGAAGTAATTTAGTAAGAATAAAAAATAAAAATGAAAATAAAATTAAATGGATGTAAAAAGAGCTAATGCTCTTTTTATTTTATTTTGATTATCTTATAATGATAGAAATGGAGGTAATTTATGAAAAGGTATAAAACTTTATTATTTGATATAGATGGTACATTATTAGATTTTGATAAGACTGAATTATATGCTTTAGAATATACTTTTAATCAGCATCATATTCATTTTGATAATGAGTTATATGAATTATATGAAAGTATTAATAAACCTTTATGGTCAAAGTTTGAATTAGGTCTTATAAGTAAAGAAGAAGTTGTGAATACTCGTTTTGTAGAGTTATTTAAAATATTGAATATTGATGAAGATGGTATTGCTTTTGAAAAAGAATATCAGGACAATTTAGCCAATGGATTCTTTTTAATTGATTATGCTGTAGAGTTATTAGAACAGTTAAAAGATCGATATGATCTTTATGTTGTCACTAACGGTGTATGTAAGACCCAGTATAATAGATTAAATGGAACAGATATTGCTAAGTATTTTAAAGATATTTTTGTATCTGAAGAAATAGGTTATCAAAAACCTATGAAAGAGTATTTTGATTATGTAAAAGAGCATATAGACAATTACAACGAAGAAGAAACTTTAATTATTGGTGATACAATAGCAAGTGATATATTAGGTGGTATTAATGCTGGTATAGATACATGCTGGGTTAATAGAAAAAATGCTGTTACACCTAGACTTGCTATAACATATGAAATTAAAGATTTAAGAGAGTTATTAAATATATTAAATTAAGGATGTGGATATTATGACAAATTATATTTTAGAAGTATTAAAAGATATTATGGCTATTGATAGTCCTAGTGGTTATACAAAAGATGTAATGAAATATTGTGAAGATTTAGGAAGAGCTTTTGGATATGAATGTGAATATACAAAAAGAGGGAATCTTTTAATTCATGTAAAAGGGAGTGATGATTATACTGTAGGTCTAAGTGCTCATGCTGATACTTTAGGATTAATGGTTAGAAGCATTAAAAGTGATGGAACTTTAGCATTTACAAATGTAGGTGGACCTCTTTTACCTTCATTAGATGGTGAATATTGTAAAATTATTACAAGAGACAATAAAACATATACAGGAACAATTCTATCGAATTCTCCTGCTGTCCATGTATATAAAGATGCACCTGATGCACCTAGAGATTATGATCATATGCATGTTAGAATTGATGAAATTGTTAAAAACAAAGAAGATGTTTTAAAATTAGGAATTAATAATGGAGATTATATTGCTTTTGATCCTAAAACAACAATTACTAAATCAGGATTTATTAAATCCAGATTCTTAGATGATAAAATGAGTGTCTCTATATTATTAGGATTCTTAAAATATTTAAGTTCATCATCGTTAACTCCTAAACATAATTTATGTATTATGTTTTCTAATTATGAAGAAGTAGGCAATGGATGTGCTTTTATCCCTGATTATTTAGATGAATTAATTGCTGTTGATATGGGATGCATTGGTTTAGATCTAAGCTGTAGTGAATTTGATGTAAGCATTTGTGCTAAAGATAGTAGTGGTCCTTATGATTATGAAATTACTTCTCAATTTATTGAATTAGCTAAAAAGAATAATATTAATTATGCAGTTGATATTTACCCAATGTATGGAAGTGATGTATCTGCTGCATTAAGAGGTGGAAATAATGTTAAAGGGGCATTAATTGGTCCAGGTATTGCTGCTAGTCATGGTATGGAAAGAACACATATTAAGGCTGTAGAAAATACATTTGAATTATTAAGAGCTTATATTTTATAAAAAATAACAGTGTGCTAATAGCACACTGTTCGTTTTTTATTGACTTCTAAAACAATAAATTCATAATGACCATTCACTAACTCTTCTAAAGTTTTAACTTCTTTTTCATTAAATATTAATGACTGAAGATAATAAACTCCATCCTTATTATAGATTTCATCACTTTGAATAATACTATTATCTAACTTATCAAAGTTATATCATTTTTTTCATCTCAATTTAACTCTATAACATATTTTATTAATATATTATTGATTAAGACATGATTTTAAATATTTATACATATCACCATGAATATCTTTATAAAAATAATACTTGTTTTCCTTTAAATCATTAACGATAATTCCATAAAATTTATATCCTTTATCATTATAATAAAAATCAAATATTATTCCATCATCTAACCTTATTTCAAAATACTCCTGACTAAAACCACGTACATCAGGCATAATCCTAACTTTACTATCTTTAACAATCTTTATAAATTCATCATAATCATATTCAATGTTTTGATAATATTCATCTTTTATTCCATAATTAATACTAATCGTCTCATTAATTTCTGGATGTATATGTATAAACGACTGTTCTCTATATACATACATATTATAAAATGCATATAAAACTATCACTACTATTAATAAAAACAAAAACATAAAAACCTTACTCTTTCTCTTCATTATATCTTTCCTCCTTATAAATAGCCAATGTTCATAAAATATGCTAGCCTATATTGAAACTTTTTGGTTACATCTAAAATATATCATATGTATATCTATTTTCAACAAAATTAAATTACGCAATTTCATTTCGCGATTATCCTAAATAATGTAACCATCATGTAAAAAAAATCATCTTTTTTTGTACATAACATAAACATAAAAAAAACAATATAAAATTGGTAGCATATTTATAAAAAAAATACTAAAAAATTATGAAAATATTTATATAAATTTCAAATTTTATTCATTTTCACATGTCTTTATTCCTATTATTTTTTATTTATATGATAAAATGATTTGAGGATGGTGAAATTATGTATGACTATATAAAAACGTTATCTGAACAATATGATGATTATGTAAAACAGATAAGAAGAGATTTTCATAAATATGCAGAAAAAGGATGGTTAGAAGTAAGGACTGCATGTATTATTGCTTCAACACTAGAAGATTTAGATAGAAATGATGAGCGTACAAGAAAAGAATTTGATGATTTAAGATATTTTGATATTGTAAAAAATGGTATGACAAGTGTTGCTAGTGTGCTTAGAACTGGTGATGGTCCAAATATTGCATTCAGATTTGATATAGATACGTTAGAATTAAATGAATAACAGACACAATAAAATATCCCCTTTATTAAGGACATTTTAACATAGTTTAGCGAGAATTCTCCCACCTCTACAGGTGGAGAGATGAATCGCTTTTCTGATGTTAAATAATTAAGTGAATATGCGGAATTATTCGAGGAATAAATGTATTATTTGTATGTTGTATGTATATATAATATTCAGGTAATATATTTATTCCTCTTTCTTTTTTATGGAAAGTGTGGTGGAATCATGAAGCGTAATATTGCCTATAAGTTCATAATATATCCAGACAAGATACAAAGAGAACTGATCTCCAAGACATTTGGATGTGTGCGTTTTGTTTATAACAGGATGCTAGAAGACAGAATAAAGTATTATGAGGAAACTGGATTATCATTACTGAATACCCCTGCACCATACAAGAAGGAATATGAATGGCTTAAGGAAGTGGATTCACTTGCATTAGCCAATGCACAGTTAAATCTTAATACTGCATTCAAGAATTTCTACAGTAATAGAAATATGGGTTTTCCTAAATACAAGTCAGAGAAGAATCATCATTATTCATATACGACTAATATGGTTAACAATAATATAAGAATCATAGGAAATACAATTATACTTCCTAAGCTTAAAAGTGTTAAAATAAAGAAGCATAGAAACATACCTGATCATTATAGAGTTAAATCAGTAACAGTTTCTATGACACCTACAAATAAATATTATGTATCCATACTGTTTGAATATAATGTAGATATTGTAGTGAATGCAGGTAAAAACTATCTGGGACTTGATTATGCAATGGATGGATTATATGTTGCAAGTGATAAAACAAATGCATCATACCCCAAATATTATAGAGAGTCATTAGACAAGCTAAGAAGAGAATCAAGAAAACTATCCAAAATGATAAAGGGTTCTAATAACTACAAAAAACAGAGAATACGATTATCAAAGATACATGAGATGATAACGAATCAAAGAAAGGACTTTTTGCATAAGCTATCATACCAGATAGCCAATGAATATGATGGCGTATGCATAGAAGACCTAAACATGAAAAGCATGTCTCAGTGTCTTAACTTTGGTAAGAGTGTTCATGATAATGGATATGGAATGTTTGTTACTATGCTTTCATATAAGCTTGAAAGTAAAGGCAAGAGACTAATAAGAGTTGATAAGATGTATCCAAGTTCAAAGAGATGCAGCTACTGTGGAAATGTAAGACAAGATCTTAAACTTAGTGACAGATTATATATATGTCCAAAGTGCAGAACAGTAATTGACAGAGATTATAATGCAAGTCTTAATATACTGCAGGAAGGATTAAGACTTGCATCTATAAGTAACTGATTATAAACAGATATAAGAACCGTGGGGCACACGGGGATAGCTCGTTAATACTTACAACGTTGGTTGTATTGAGAGGGAAGCTCCCACTTCTATGTAAAGCTAAAGTGGTGAGAGTATGTCACAGTTTTGAATCATATTCTCCTATAATTATTCATTTAGATTTTTATTCTTCTTTTCCAATTCGTTTAATTTCATTCCAGTATTACAAATTTCCTCCACACCTCTTATAGCAATGTGACTATATAAAAATTTCAATTTTGTACTAAATAAATCTTTTAAAAAATTTATTGCACATACTCTCTTTACTTTGGCTTTGCTTAGAAGAGGGCCCTTAAATACTCTTATAATTGTAGTATCTATAAAAAAAGGGAAAACGTTTTGCTTTTCAAAACTGTTTCCCTTTAATTTTTACACAAAATTATTTGAATAGTTTTATATTTATTGTACTTCTAAAACAATAAACTCATAATCACCATTCATTAACTCTTCTAAAGTTTTTACTTCGTCATCATTAAATATCAATGGTTGAATATAATGAACTCCTTCTTTATTATAAATTTCATCACTTTTAATAATACTACTATCTAACTTATTGAAAGGTATATCATCTTTTTCTATTGCAACTGAATATTCTTCCCAACCATTTTCTACACTTTTTGGTCCATACATATATAAATTCAATGTCATATTATTTTCATTTAGTCTATATCCCAAACTTATATATTGAATATCCGCAATGTTTTTATCATTTAACTCTCTTTTAAAAAGAAATAATCGATCAATTTTTTTACCATTTTTATAATGATTTACTTCAATCTTACTTACATCGAAATTTAAGTGATCCAACTTATAATGAGCAATAGAATCAAATTTGATATTTATAAATTCTTTATAAATATCATTATTTATCTTTTCATCTGTAATAATTACTCTAGGTTGATTGAAAACTTGATTTTGATTGCAGCCAAATAAAATTAATACACATATTAATAGCTTAATTATTCTTTTCATAGACTCTCACCTATTTATTGACAACTCAACAAATATCCTTTATAGACCTTATTAACCTTCTCACTTACTGAACATGTTCCATCACCTAAATAATGTCCATAATAATAATATACATTATCATAAATTTTATATGCAATTGCTTCTTTTATAGAATTTGTTGGATTATTTACTGTAACAGTAGTAGAAGCCGAGACAGATAAACTTCTACTATATCCCATTTCCAATAGTTCTGGTAAAATCGCAATAGTTGAATTATTACTAACACTATCAGAAACTCCAAATTGAACACTTAGTGAATCTCCTGGATCTAAGAATATACCTGTATGGTTTAAAGTCATTCTATGATTTTGAGTTCTTGATTTATATGAATAAAAATCCGAATCACCTGGTACGATAATCGCTCTAGAAGAATGTGCATTAACTGGCACTATTGATAATAAAATAAAAGATAAAACCACAAAATTATTAATAATTTTCTTTGTTGAAATCACACATATTCCTCCTTTTTAATAACCATGTTCATATATATGCTAGCCTATGTAAAACCCTTTGGTTATATCCAAAAGATATCATATATATATATCTTTTTTCAACAAAATTAAATTACGCAATTTCATTTCGCGATTATCCTAAATAATGTAACCATCATGTAAAAAAAATCATCTTTTTTTGTACATAACATAAACATAAAAAAAAGAATATAAAATTGGTAGCATATTTATAAAAAAAATAGTAAAAAATTATGAAAATATTTATATAAATTTCAAATTTTATTCATTTTCACATGTCTTTATTCCTATTATTTTTTATTTATATGATAAAATGATTTAAGGATGGTGAAATTATGTATGACTATATAAAAACGTTATCTGAACAATATGATGATTATGTAAAACAGATAAGAAGAGATTTTCATAAATATGCAGAAAAAGGATGGTTAGAAGTAAGAACAGCTTGTATTATTGCTTCAACACTAGAAGATTTAGGTTATGAAGTCATTGTTGGTGAACAACTTATGAATAAATCTTCTAGGATGGGATTACCATCTCAAGAAGAATTAAATAAAAATGATGAACGTGCAAGAAAAGAATTAGATGATTTAAGATATTTTGATATTGTAAAAAATGGTATGACAAGTGTCGCTGGTGTTCTTAGAAATGGTGATGGTCCTACTATTGCATTAAGATTTGATATAGATGCGTTAGGATTAAATGAAGAACAGGCACAAGGTCATTTCCCTTTTGATCATAATTTTTCTTCTTGTCATAATTCTATCCATCATGGATGTGGCCATGATGGTCATGCTGCTATTGGGCTTTGTGTCGCAAGAATGATTATGGATATAAAAGAACATATACATGGGACTGTGAAACTTATTTTTCAAAGTGCTGAAGAAGGAGTTAGAGGTGCTAAATGTATCGTAGATACTGGTTTCTTAAAAGATGTTGATTATATATTAGCAGGACATATTATGCCTAGTATTCATGATTATGATTTATATTTTGGGATGAATGAGTCTTTTGCCACAACTAAATTAGATGTAATTTATCATGGTGTATCATCACATGCTGCTAAATCTCCTCAGTTTGGTAGAAATGCATTATTATCGGCTGCGAATTGTATTTTAAATTTACATGCAATACCACGTCATGGTGATGGAGAAACAAGAGTGAATGTTGGTAAAGTTAATGCTGGTACTGGAAGAAATGTAATATGTGAAAAAGCAGTGTTAGAAATAGAAGTCAGAGGTGAAACCTCTGAATTAAATAGATATATGGAAATTAGTGCAAGAGATATTATTCAGGCTTCTGCGTTAATGCATGATACTGTTGTAGAAGTCATAGAAGCAGGAAAAGCTTATTCATTAAATTGTGATGAAGATTTTATGAATGAATTAAGATCTATATGTAATACATATCTTCCTGATTTAAAACTTCCTGATGATAATTTATCACCACTAGGAGGAAGTGATGATTTTTCCTATATGATGGAACATGTACAGGCTCATGGTGGTAAAGCAACATACTTAAAATTACTAACACCATGTATTGAATCTTTACATAATAGTGCATTTGATTTTGATGAACAGGTATTAAAAAAGGCTTCAAGACTTTTTACTAGTATCGTTTATAATAAATTAAAATAATGTTTTGTATACAATTTCTAGTATTCAAACAAAATAAGTGATATGATTATATTAATTCATATAGAAAAGAGGGATTATTATGAAAGAACAATTAGAAAGAAAATATAATCTTTTTACTGCTACATGTATGGTTGTTGGTATTGTAATTGGATCTGGTATTTTCTTTAAAGCACAAACAATTCTTCAAAAAACCGGAGGAAATATGCCTCTTGGTATTATTGCCTGGGTAATTGGTGGATTGATTATGATGGCTTGTTTATTAACATTTTCATTTATGGCTCAAAAGATTGAACATGTTAATGGAATTGTTGATTATGCAGAAGCATTAGTCGGTAAAAGATATGGATATTATATGGGGTGGTTCGTATCTATAATTTACTTCCCATCAATGACAGCTGCATTAGCCTGGCTATCAGCAAGATATACTTTAGTATTTATTACTTCAGTTAATCCAAATTTCCCATTGCTTATTCCTGCTGCAGAAGGTGGATGTATTATTGGTCCTGAATGTATCGCATTAACATTATTCTATTTATGTGCTGGATTTACAATGAATACTCTATCACCTAAGTTAGCTGGTAAATTCCAGACAAGTACGACAATCATTAAAATGATTCCTTTAGCTTTAATGGCTGTAGTAGGAGTTATTTATGGTTTAATGAATGGAAACCTTGCTAACAACATGACAACAACTGCAATTGTAGAAACTGTATCTGCAAATCCATTATTTGCAGCTGTATGTTCTACAGCATTTGCTTATGAAGGATGGATTATCGCAACTTCTATCAATAGTGAAATTCAAGATTCAAAACGTAATTTACCAAGAGCATTAACTATTGGTGGAATCATTATTATGATTACTTACGTTGCTTATTATATAGGTGTTTCTGGTGGAGCAACAAACCAGCAGTTAATTGATGTTGGTCCAGTATTAGCTTATACGAATATCTTTGGTGGAGTTCTAGGTAATATTTTAAATCTATTTATTGCGATTTCATGTATGGGTACTTTAAATGGTTTAATTTTAGGAACAAGCCGTGGTATATATTCACTAGCTGTAAGAGATAAAGGTATTTCTCCTAAAACATATTCTCAAGTTGATAAAGTAACAAATATGCCTCATAACTCTGCAGTATTAGCATTAACAATTATTGCTGCATGGTTTGTATATTTCTATCTTTCTAATCTTGCTTGTACATGGAGTGGTCCATTCGTATTCGATTGTACTGAATTACCAATCATTACAATCTACTCAATGTATATTCCTATTTTTATTAAATGGATTAAAGATCAAAAAGATGAAAATATTATTAGAAGATTTATCTTACCGATTTGTGCAATAATGGGTTCATTATTTATGGTATATGCTTGTTATTTAGCACATGGTATTGGATGCTTATGGTACTTAATTGTATTTGCAGTTATTATGTTTATTGGACATTGTTATTATTAATATAAAAAATAAGGACTTATCAGTTTTATAATCTGATAAGTCCTTTTATTTACCAATAATTTTTTATATAAAACTCTGAATGTTTTGTTTATATTTATTGCTCTCTTCTTTCTCTTTTTAAGTTTGAAATTATTATATATATTTTCACCCTCCTAGTTATACATAAGTAGAGGGACTCATTACTTCTAGCATCCTAGTTTTTCTTTATATATAGGATATTCTATTTCTTGAAAATCTAACAATTTCATTGCTTCATCTAAAGAAATTCCCAATTTCACCATAACTGATTTTAAATTCTTAACCTTTTCTTCCTCTTTTCCTTTTTCTATTCCTTTATTCATTCCTCTTGCATAAACAACTTCACTAAAATTACACATGTCTCTTACCTCCTTATCTTCTAATATATCTCCTATTTCTTTTTTTAGTGCTTCTATCTTCTTACTTGCATCCTCATCTGAAAACAATAGATTCATTGTATTTATGAATGCATTATCAGATTCTCCTATATTCACCATGATTATTGTATAAAAGTCTTCTGCATCATTATAAAGATGACTCATGAGATGATTATATTCATGATAGTTCTTATAAATATCCATATGTCCTTTTTGAGTTTGTTCATTTGTACATAGCCATATGGAAATGACCTTCTTAATATCATCATAATCACTTTTTACAAATTCTCTTCCATATTGTGATGATATGATTCTTGATACATAATACTCTGCTCTTTTTAGCAGATTATATGTAGTCATTGTATTTTGTGCTTCTATGTTCACAATAATCTTTTCATATATGTCTTCTAATTTAATAGTAACACTAAATAGAATATCAAACTTTCTTATGCCTTCACTGATTGTCACATTCTCAGTATTCATTCCACTGATTATTTCATCCATATCCACATTCCTGTTGCTTACTCCTACGTCTTCTATGCATGACATGATTTCTTCAATAGTAAAGTTCCTAAATTCCTTGACTGTATTTTTCAGTATGTAGGCAATCATTCCTTTAAAAGACAGAAATCTTTTAACTGCTTCATCATATGCTAGTTTATCATTATTTGCTAATATAGTATGACTTATTTTATTCATTGTTGAGCACCTCCTACTTA